>NZ_JBFARO010000031.1:0-85226 GCF_040677125.1 Actinomadura sp. NPDC049382 | reverse complement strand
GCCCAGTCCTCCACCTTGATCACCCTCCACAGTGACAGCAGAGGGGGTCAGAATTCGGCCGCCGCCTGGGGGTCAGTATTCACCCGCCGTCAACAGGGGGCGGCGTCCGCGCCGGCACGGGCTCAGGCGCGCCACCCACCTGATCCCCGCCGCGCCATCTCAAGAGCACGCCTTCACAGGGCACCGGTCCCCCGCCAGCACGAGTCGGGATCCCTTCCTCAGTCTGGACACCCATCGGGCTGGTTTAAGGCACGCGACCGCAGGTCCGCGCTCGCCCTCCAGCAACACAGGGCCGGAGACGCCTCGTCCCTCCCCATCCGCCGAGCTGGTTCAAGGCGCGTGATCGGCAGCCTGCGTCCGGTCGTGCCACCATGCGCGGGTCGGGAATCGGCCCTAGCCCGGCCGGCCGCTGCGCGAGCCTAAGGCCACGTCGGCTCAGGTGCGTGTACCCGCGCCCGGTTTCCCGGCGGCGCGGGCTGGGGCCCGTCCGCCCAGGCTGGCCGCCCACCATGCTGGGCCCAGGTCGAATGATCGAAGGCACAGGTTCCGTGCTTGGCCTTCACCAGCTCGGGTCTGAGGACGCCCCTCAGCGTTGTCACCCGACATGCTGGGGCACAGCTCCCGCGCGTTCGCAGGCGCATACTTCACGCTCAGCCGCGTTCTCGACGCCCAGGGTCGTGTAATCCCGCTACGGCGCAACGCGACGCCCGCTCCTCTAGGCAGCGCCACGCAAGTGGATCACACGTGCACCTACGCAGGCCCTCCCCACCTGGGTATCCGCTAGTGCGTGGGGCACGGCTTCTGCACGTCACGCCAGGCTGCAGCCCGGGTCAGGTGTGGGTTAGGGAGCGGGTGGAGGCCTGGAGGATTTCGCCTAGGGCCGCGCGGGCCTGGACCAAGTCGGCTATGCGCGTGTCCAACTCGGCGCACTGGGTTCGGAGGTGGTCGAGGACGCATGCCTGGACCTCTGTGCCGTCGCCGACGAAGCACGGCGTGAGTTCGCGGATGACTCGCGTGGGGAGCCCTGCCGCGAGCAGTGTGCGGATGCGGGCGACCGCAGCGGGGGCCTCGGGGCCGTAGTGGCGGTGTCCGCCCGGGCTGCGGTGGGAGGTGAGCAGGCCTTGATCCTCGTAGTAGCGCAGGAGACGGACGGCCACGCCCGTTTCGCGGGACAGCTCTCCGATCTTCATGTGACCCACCCCACAGGCACGCGGCTTGAACCTCACATCGATGTCACATCCTAACGTTGCTCGCATGACAACTACTTCGACTGCACCGGCGCCCGTCTCGCTCTACGGATTCCTGATCCCCAAGCCCGGGCACGCCGAGCAACTCGGCAATCTCCTGCTGAACCTCGTCGAACCGTCCCGGCAGCACACCGGCAATCTCCAGTACCACCTTCACGAACAGGAGGACGGCCGGTTCTTCCTGTACGAGGTCTGGCGTTCGCAAGAGGACCTCGATCGGCACAATGCGACCGCGCTGCTGCGCGCCTTCATGGACGAGCTGCCCAAGCATGTGGAAGGTCCACCCGAGGCTTACTTCGGCGCGATGAGGAGCGCTTACCCGGCCGACCTCACATAGTTCCGGACGGCTTGACCCACCGACGCCGCTAGATGTGCATCTGCCGGAGCTTGGTTACACCGGGGCCTGGGTCTTCTGCTTGAGACGTTTGTAAGGGGTTTGGCCGCCGAGGGCTCCGTGCGGACGATCGTAGTTGTAGTAGTCCTCCCACTCGCGGAGCCTGTCGTTGAAGACGCCGGTGTCGTCGATGACGACGCCGTCGAGCATGCGGTAGAACTCCTCGGCGTCGATGCGGTGGGAGCGTTCGACCTTGCCGTTGAGGTGAGGTGATGCGGGTTTGATGTAGGTGTGGGCGATGCCCTTGTCCAGCACGTGCCAGTGGAAGCCGGACTGGAATTCGGCGCCGTTGTCGGTCTGGACGACCTCGACACGGAAGGGCAGCCGTTCCAGGACGTAGTCCAGGAACTGGATGGCGGTCTTCTGATCGCAGCGGGGGTAGACCCGCAGGATGCGCAGCCGGGTGCAGTCGTCGATGGCGGTGAACTGGTAGTACTTGGCCCGCCGCCGGCTCTTGGGGGCCGGGGTGAGCGGTTTCGGCGCGTCCTGGCGGTCTGTGGGTTCGGGGACGCCGACGGGTTCGATGAACTTGACGTCGATCTGGACGCGGTTGCCGGGCAGTTGCTTCTCGTAGCGCTGGTGGCGTTTGGTGTGGTGCTTGTGGCGCTGGGAGGCCGGCAGGCGGTTCAGGCCGAGTTTCTTGAGGATGCGGTAGACGGCCGAGGTGGCGATGTCGATGTCGTGGTACCGCTTGAGGTACATCTGGATCTTCATCGGCCCGAAGTGGTAGTGCCGCCGCAGGTAGACGATCTTGTTGACGACGTCGGTGTGGGTGGCGTTGGGGCTGTGGTGCGGTCGGCTGGAGCGGTCGCGCAGCCCGTCGATGCCTTCTTCCTGGTATCGGCGTTGCCACTTGTAGAAGCAGTTGCGGCTGATGCCGTAGTACCGGCAGGTCTGAGAGACGTTGCCGGTGACCTCCTCGGCGTGGCGCAGGACCGCCAGACGTCGCTGTGCTTGGCGGTCCTGTTGCTGTTGAGGCGATGGGGGCATGAGAGATCTCCGTAGTGATCGGAGACCCCGGGTGTCAACAACCTCCGGCAGTTTTAGAGCGGCTAGATGACGGCCGAGGCGAGGTTGGCGGGGCCCAGGGCCTGCTTCGGAGTCGGTTGTGTGACGGGTGTCGTGATCGTTAAGTAATGGGTCTTCGGTAGCCACCCCACCGGAGACCTCGTGGCCGCCCTGGCGGTGACGAGGCGGGCCTGTCCTCGCAATGGACGAAACGGCAGCTCGACGGCGTTCGCGGGCGAGTCCGGGTCGGTGTCCTGTGGCGGGACGTGCCCGCCTACATGGCTCCTGGGAGGTGGGGTCCTCACCGTTCCGCCGTTGGCACTGCGACGGCACGGCCGGCGCAGTTCCGAATCCGGCCGTCCACCGCTGGCGCCACCCCCGCTAGTGCGGCATCAACCGGCTCGAACGTCATCGCGCGGTCGCCACCCGGTTCGCCAAGCTCGCCGTCCGCTACCAGGCCACCGTTTACCTCGACGCTGGCTCTGATCAACCCTGAAAAAGGGCCTAGCGGCGGTTGGCCTCGGCGAAGGTTTGGGGGTGGGTGAACCAGTCGGCGTCCAGTCTTTCGCCGGTCAAGGATTCGAGGGTGGCCATCGCCGTTTCCCAGTCCGGGCCGGGGCCGGGGTGGGCGCGGAGGGTGCGGAGGGCGTCCAGGTGGTCGGTCAACGCGTGCGGGGTGGTGCCCGATGGGTTCTGCGGGTCGAGCGGGTCCAGTTCGGTGATCAGCTCGCCGTCGGCGAGGTAGTAGAGGCGGCTGAAGTTGTTGATCAGCCAGAAGACCGAGTGCAGCGTGGCGCCTCGGCTCAGGCGCTGGAGTGCGTCCAGTTCGGCGGTGGCGGTGCCGTAGGAGACGATGACGACCGCGTCCCCGCGTTCTTCCAGGAAGAGCGCGTCGTCGGGGTCGTAGTCGTCGGCGGCCGGGCGGTGTGCGGTGAGGGTGGCCGGGTCGCCGTTCAGGCGGCGTACCGCCTCGTGGACGGTCATTCCCGGTCCGCGGACGACCGTCCAGGACAGGTTCTCCGACGCGCCGGGGTCCGGTGGGAGGCGGCTCAGGTGGTCGAGCACGCGCACGTAGTGCTGGATCTGCTCCGGTGACGGGCCGGCCATGATCGTCTCCTTCGGGGGTCGGCGCCCGCACGACCCTAGCGCCGCCTTGACCTCAAGATTGGTTGAGGTTGGAGAGTGGGGTGGAACGGTTTCGGAAGCGAAGGGGGCGGCCATGCGGGCGATCCAGGTGAAGGAGTTCGGTGGGCCGGAGGTGCTCGGCGTCGCGGAGGTGCCCGAGCCGGTGCCGGGGCCGGGGCAGGTCGTCGTCGGCATGGCCGTGGCGGACGTCATCTTCCTCGACACCCTCCTGCGCGGGGGCTGGGGGCAGGACTTCTTCCCCCGGACGCTCCCCTACGTGCCGGGCGGCGGTGGAGCGGGCGAGGTGCTGCGGACGGGCGACGGCGTCGATCCGGCGTGGATCGGGCGGCGGGTGGTCGTGCGGACCGAGACCGGGTACGCCGAGCAGGTCGTCGCCGGGGAGGGCGAGATCATGCCGGTTCCCGGCGGGCTGGCGGCCGGGACGGCGGCGGCGCTCGTCCACGACGGCGTGACGGCGCTCAGCCTGGCGCGGCTGGGGGCGCCGGCGGGCGGTGAGTGGGTGCTGGTGTCGGCGGCGGCCGGCGGAGCCGGGTCGCTGCTGGTGCAGCTCGCCGTCGACGCGGGCACGCGGGTGGTGGCGGCCGCGTCGAGCGAGGCCAAGCTGGAGCTCGCGCGCGAGCTCGGGGCGGAGGTCGTCGTCGACTACACGCGGGCGGACTGGGTCGAGCGCGTGCGCGAGGCGACCGGCGGCGGGGTCGCGCTCGCCTACGACGGTGCGGGCGGGCCGCTGGGGTTGGCCGCGTTCGACGCCGTGGCCGATGGCGGGCGGTTCGTCACGTATGGCACTGCGGAAGGTTTCACCGACCCGGACAAGGACGTGGCCAAGCGCCGTGGCGTGCGGGTGCTCGCTCCGCTCATGGACGGGCCGCCGGACGAGGCGACCGTGCGCGAACTGCTGGGCCGAGTGCTTGAACTGGCCGAGGAGGGGCGGCTGAAGCCGGTGATCCGGGCCACGTATCCGCTGGAGCGGGCGGCGGACGCGCACCGCGCGCTGGCCGAGCGCGCCACGGTCGGCAAGTCGCTGCTGGTCGTGGACGCCGAGCGGGCCCGCTGAGCGGAGCGGAGCACCCGGCCCCCATGCCGTGGGGGTGCGTCGGCGCCCTTCATTCGCTATAAATGTAGCGATACATCTGTAGCGAATGGAGGGCGCCATGGACGACGTCGTCATCGTGGGGGCCGGGCCCACCGGGCTGATGGCCGCCTGCGAGCTGGCCCTGGCCGGCGTGAACTGCGTGATCGTGGACAAGCGCGGCGGTGAGTCCGGCGTCACCCGGGCCTTCGGCCTGCACGCCCGCGCCCTGGAACTGCTCGACGCCCGCGGCATGGGCGACGAACTGGTGGCGCTGGGCAACCCGCTAAGGACGGTGTACCCCGCCTACGCCTCGCGCGTGGACTTCGGCCGGCTCGACACGCGGTACCCGATGCTGCTGATCGTGCCGCAGAACGGCACCGAGAAGGTCCTGCGGCGGCGCGCCGCCGAACTGGGCGTCGAGGTCCGCCGCGGCGCGGAGGTCACCGGTCTGGCCCAGGACGCCGAGTCCGTACGGCTCACGCTCGCGGACGGGACCGCGCTGGACGCCCGGTACGTCATCGGCGCGGACGGCGCCCACAGCACCGTCCGCGGGCTGGTGGGCGTGGGCTTCGCCGGCGCGGCCTACAGCCTGCCCATGCTGCTGGCCGACGTCCGCGTCCCCGGCTCCGAGCCGCCGCCGATCACGCAGGTCGGGCCGCAGGGCGTGGTGGTGACCCTCCCGTTCGGGGACGGCTGGTACCGGGTGGGCGCGTGGCTGCGCGAAGACCGGGAGGACGCCGATTTCGGCCGGATCCGTACGGCGTTCCGGCAGATCGCCGGCACCGACTACGGCATGAGCGAGCCGCGCTGGTTCTCGCGTTTCGCCGCCGAGCGCCGGCAGGCCCGCGCCTACCGGGCGGGGCGCGTCTTCCTGGCCGGGGACGCCGCCCACGTGAACTCGCCGATCGGCGGGCAGGGCATGAACACCGGCATCCAGGACGCCGCCAACCTGGGCTGGAAGCTCGCCGCCGACCTGCGTGGCTGGGCTCCGCCCGGGCTGCTCGGCACCTACCACGCGGAGCGGCATCCCGTCGGCTCCGCCGTCCTCGCCATGACCGACCACCTCACGGGGCTCGTGCTGAGCGGGTCGCGGGTGCGGCTGGCGGCCAACCGGCGGATCATGGCGGCCCTGCTGCGCACCGGCGCGGGCCGCCGCCGCATCCTCGGCAGGCTGTCGGGGCTGGAGTTCGCCTATCCGCCCGGCGGGCCCGGCGCCCACCCGCTGGCCGGGCGCCGCGCCCCCGACCGCCGCACGGACGTGGGCCGCCTGTACGAGGTGCTGCGCGCGGGGCGGTTCGTCCTGCTGTCGGACGAGGCGGTGCCCGTCCACTGGCGGGACCGCGTGCGGCAGGCCAGGCCGGAGGACGCGACCGGGCCGGCGGCGACGCTGGTCCGCCCGGACGGGTACGTGGCCTGGGCCGGCGACAGCGCCGGCGTCGAGGCGGCTCTGGTGGAATGGTGCGGTCCGGCCGACCGCACCGATCTGGAGGGGCACCGTGCCACCGCCTAACCCGCAGCGACGCGCCCGGCTCGCGGACGCGGCCATCGCCGTGCTGGCCGAGCAGGGGTCGCGCGGGCTCACCCACCGGGCCGTCGACGCCGGCGCCGGCGTCCCGGCCGGGACCGCCTCGCGCTACTTCCGCACCCGCGACGCGCTCCTGGACGGGGTCATCGAGCGGATCACCGACCGGCTCGGGGACCGGGTGGCCGCCCACACCGTCCGGCCGATCTCGCCCGCGGACCTGGAGGAGGCGCTGGTCGCCGTGCTGACCCTGATGCTGGCCGAGGGGGGCCACGACCCGCTGGCCCTGTTCGAGCTGCATCTGGAGAGCACCCGCAACCCGCGGCTGCGGCGGATGCTGACGGACGCTCTGCGCGCCCGCGCCGATCTCATCGTCCGGCAGTGCCATGCCGCCGGGATGGAGGTCAGCCCGGACGACGCCATGCTCCTGGAGATGAGCGTCCTGGGCATTCTGTTCACCGCCCTGACCACCGGCGTCCCGGAGTCGCCGGGCGAGCCGATCCGGACCGCCGTGCGGGCTCTGCTGGCCCGTTACGGAAGCCCGGCGGCGACCTAGGCCCGCCGCCGTAGCGAAAAGGCACGACGAAAAGGCATGACGAAAGGCGCGCCCGACCATTCAGGCGCGCCTTTCACTAGAGGCGGGGGCGGGATTCGAACCCGCATCACCAGGCTTATGAGACCTGCATGCTCCCGTTGCACTACCCCGCACCGGCCTTTCGATGGTAAAAGGCCGGCGCGGGGTGGAGCCAATTGTTTTTCGCGCCCAGGCGGGTCAGGTGGTGGCGTGGACGCGGGCGTCGGCCTCGACGGCCTCGCGCAGGTGCTGCTCGGCGTCCGCGCTGAGCGAGGTCTGCAGGATCTCACCGCCGTACTGGGCGACCTGCGGGATGACCTTGTCCGGCGTCACCTTGGTGACGAGGAGGAACAGCGCGGCGCCGCCGGGCTGGAGCTTCGCGCCGAGTTCGCGCATGAACGAGTCGTCCACGCCGACGTCGGACGCGGCGCCGCCCGCGGCACCGGCGGCGGCGCCGACCGCCGCGCCGATCAGCGGGGCGAAGAACAGCATGCCGAGCAGGCCACCCCAGACGGTCCCCCAGGCCGCGCCCCGGCCGGTGGTGTTGTGGATCTGGTGCAGCTTGATCTTGCCGTCGAGGCGCTTCTCGACGACGGCGGCGTCCGCGAGCGCGATCACGTTCTGCCGCTGCATGTCGATGAGCCGGTCGCGGACCTCGATGGCACGGTCGAGGTCCGGATAGGCGATGGCGATGAGATCGCTCATTGAAGTGTTCCCCCCAAGGATGTGACGCCTGAGCGTTACGGGACGATGCCCACCCCAATGCCCGGCAATACACCGGTAGTAGAAAGATGCCCGATTCCAGTGGAGCCTTTGACCGTGCCGCACGGCACCGCCGCGGCACCATCGCGGCCCCGGGATCAGCAGATGCGCGGCAGCGGATCGCCCACCAGAAGGTCGATGATGCGCGTGCCGCCGAAGGCCGTCTTCAGCAGGACGGTGCCGGGCGGGTCGTCCCGGACGTGGCCGATGACGGCGGCGTCCGCGCCCAGCGGGTGGGCGTGCAGCGAGGCCAGCGCCGCGTCCGCCGCGCCGGGCGCGACCACGACGACGGCCCGGCCCTCGCACGCGACGTACAGCGGGTCGATGCCGAGGAGTTCGCAGGCGCCCCGGACGGCCGGGTGGACGGGGATCGCGTCCTCGTCCACGACCACGGCGAGGCCCGCGTCCGCCGCCAGCTCGTTGAGGACGGTCGCCACCCCGCCGCGCGTCGCGTCCCGCATCCGGCGGACGGTGCCCCGGCAGCGGGCGGACAGGTCGGCGAGCAGGCAGTTCAGCGGCGCGGTGTCGGAGGCGAGGTCGGCCTCGATGTCGAGGTCGCCGCGCGCCAGCATGACCGTGACGCCGTGCTCGCCGATCGGGCCGGTGACCAGGACGGCGTCGCCGGGCCGGAGCTCGCCCGTGGGCGGGGAGTGCACGACGCCCACCCCGGCGGTGTTGATGTAGCAGCCGTCGGCCTTGCCGCGCTCGACCACCTTGGTGTCGCCCGCGACGATGTCGACGCCCGCGGCGTCGGCGGCGGCGCTCATCGACGCGGTGATGCGGCGCAGCGACGCCACCGGGAAGCCCTCTTCGAGGATGAACCCGGCGGACAGGTGCAGCGGGGTCGCGCCGGCGACGGCGAGGTCGTTGACCGTGCCGTTGACGGCGAGGTCGCCGATGTCACCGCCGGGGAAGAACAGCGGCGACACCACGTAGGAGTCGGTGGTGAAGGCCAGGTCGGCGCCGTTGACGGCGAAGCGCGCCGAGTCGTCCAGGCGGTCGAGCAGCGGATTGCCGAACGCCTCCTTGAACACCGCGTCGACCAGGGTGCGGGTGGCCTTGCCGCCGGATCCGTGCGCGAGCGTGATCGCGTCCTCGCGCAGGCGGGCCCGGCGGCCGCGCGCCCGCGCGATGCGTTCGAGGACCTGCTCCTCGCGGATCGTCATCGGGTAGCCTCCTTGACGCGTTCCCGGGTGAACCGGCCGAAGTTGTAGTAGGCGGCGCAGGCGCCTTCGGACGACACCATGCAGGTGCCGATCGGCGTCTCCGGGGTGCAGGCCGTCCCGAAGACCTTGCACTCCCACGGCTTCAGGACGCCCTTGAGCACCTCGCCGCACTGGCACGCCTTCGGGTCCGCGATCCGGCCGCCCGGTATGTCGAAGACGCGCTCGGCGTCGAACGCGGCGTACTCGTCCCGCAGGCGCAGCGCGGAATGCGAGATGAACCCGAGGCCGCGCCACTCGAAGTACGGGCGCATCTCCATCGTGCGGGCGATGGCGTCCAGCGCCTTCGGGTTGCCCTCCCACGGGACGACCCGGCCGTACTGGTTCTCGACCTCGGCGCGGCCCTCCGCGAGCTGGGTCAGCAGCATGCGCACCGACTGCAGCAGGTCCAGCGGCTCGAAACCGGCGACGACCAGCGGTTTGCCGTAGTCGCCGGGGATGAACGCGTAGGGCCGGCAGCCGATGACCGTCGAGACGTGGCCGGGGCCGAGGAAGCCGTCCAGGCGCAGGTCCGGCGAGTCCAGGATCGCCTTGATCGCCGGGAGGATCGTCACGTGGTTGCAGAACACCGAGAAGTTGGTGATCCCGGCCGCCGCCGCGCGCAGCACGGTCATCGCCGTGGACGGCGCGGTCGTCTCGAACCCGATCCCCATGAACACGACCCGGCGGGACGGGTTGCGCTCGGCGAGCTTCAGGGCGTCCAGCGGCGAGTACACCATCCGGATGTCGGCGCCCGCGGCCTTCGCGTCGAGGAACGAGCCGCCCCCGCCGGGCACGCGCATCATGTCGCCGAACGTCGCCAGGATCACGCCGGGCCGGGACGCGATGTGGACGGCGTCGTCCACCCGCCCCATCGGGATCACGCACACCGGGCAGCCCGGCCCGTGCACGAGGGAGACGCTCTCCGGGAGGTAGTCCTCGACGCCGTGCTTGTAGATGGTGTGCGTGTGGCCGCCGCACACCTCCATGAACTTGTAGTGCCGGCCGGGCTCGCACAGGGAGGCGATCGAGGCGGCGAGCGCCCGCGCCCTCCCCGCGTCCCGGTACTCGTCGACGAAGCGCATCAGCCGATCTCCGATTCCCGCAGCGCGTCGATCTCGTCGTCGTAGGCGGCGCCGAGGCCCTGGAGCAGCTCCAGCGTCGCCCGCGCCTCCGCCTCGTCGATCTTGGACATGGCGAAGCCGACATGGATGAGGACCCAGTCGCCCGCGGCGAGCCGCTCCCCGTCCAGCAGGCCGATGTCGACCGACCGGCGGACGCCGCTCACGTCGACCTCCGCCACCGGCCGGTCCGTCCCGACCGCCACGATCTCGCCCGGTATCGCCAGGCACATCAGCCTGCCTCCCCTGTGGTCTCGGACCGGGCCAGTTCGGACTGCGTCAGCTCCCACAGCGCGTGGTAGACGGTCGTCTGCGCCTCCTGGATCCGGTGCACCGACGACGACGGCACGACGAACAGGTGGTGCAGGCCCGGCGTCTCCGCCATCCGCCCGCCGCCGCAGCCGGCGAGCCCGACCGCCGTCATGCCGCGCCGCGCCGCCTCCCGCAGCGCGGCGACGAGGTTGTCGGAGTCGCCGCTCGTGGACAGCGCCACCGCGATGTCGCCCGGCCGCCCGAACGCGGCGAGCTGCCGCGCGAACACCACCTCGAACCCGATGTCGTTGGACAGCGCGGTGATGGCGGCGGTGTCGTTGGTCAGCGCGAGGGCGGGCAGCGGGCGCGCCGCCCCGCCCGGGTTGAGGAACAGCGCGGCGACGTCCTGCGCGTCCGTGGCGCTGCCGCCGTTGCCGAACGCGAACAGCCGGCCGCCCGCGCGGAACGCGGCCGCCATCCGCGCGGCGCAGGCGGCGAGCTCGTCGGCGTACTCGGCGAGGACGGCCTCCCGGAGCCGGACGATCTCGTTGGCCTTGTCGGCCGTCGAGCGCCGGACGTCCTCCAACAGCGTGTCCAGCCCGGAGCCGCCCGCGTACAGGAACGGGTAGAGCATCTCGGTCACGTCACGACCCCGATCGCCTCCTTGGCGTGGACGAGCACGGTGTCGCCGGCGGCGGCGTCCACCAGGGCCACGCTGATCCGCTCGATCCCCCCGCCGCCGGTGTCGACGTCGGCGAAATCGCCCTCGACAAGCCGGAGGACGGTGGCCGGGCGCGCCTCGTCCGCGCAGGTCGTGCAGTGGCCGTCTTCCTCGCATCCGGTCACGCGAGCACCTCCTCGCCGAGCACGCCCGGCTGCTCCAAGAACACGTGGACCAGCTCCCAAAGCAGGTGGTAGGCGGTGACGTGCACTTCCTTGACCACGCGCGGGTCGGTGGACGGCACGGTCACCAGGTGGTCGACGGCTCCGGGCAGCGCCCCGCCGTCGCCGCCCGCGAGCGCGACCGTCAGCATCCCGAGGCCGCGCGCGGCCTCCATGGCGCGCAGGACGCTGCCGCAGCGGCCGTCCGGCGAGATCCCGAACGCGATGTCGCCGGGCCCGCCGAAGCAGCGGACCTGGTGCGCGAACGCGTCGTCGAACCCCGGCCCGGCGCAGATCCCGGTGAGCGTCGCGACATCGCCGGTGAGCGACAGCGCGGGCAGCGCCCGCTTCCCCACGATCACCGGGTGGACGAACTCGACCGCGACGTGCTGGGCGTCGGTGGCGGCGCCGCCGGCGCCGAACGCGAGCAGCCGCCCGCCGCGGTGGAACCGCGCCGCCATCGCGTGGCACGCGGCGGCGATCGCGCCGGCCTCGCCCGCGAGCGCCGCGCCCGGCGCGGCGCGCCGCGCGAACACCTCCGCCGCCGTGCCGCTCATCCGCCACCGCCCGGCGGCGGCGGGACGTCGCGGAGGCCGTGCTGGCGCAGCGACAGCTCCACGGCGAGGTCCCAGCGCTCCGACAGCTCCGCCGACATCGCGTGCGCGTCGTCGCACAGCGCCGTCGCGACCCGCGCCGTCTCGGCGTCCCCGGCGCGCTCGGCGACGCGGCGCAGCATCTCGGCGGACGCGATCTGCAGGTGCGCGGCGACATAGGCGTCCCGGACGTGGCGGCCGGCCTGGTCCCGGCGGGTGCGCCCCAGCCCGGCCTCCAGCACGGACGCGAACAGCTGCCCCGCGTCTCGGACGATGGACGGCGCGGACCCGTGCGCCCGCAGCCGCGCCTCGATCTCGCGGGTGTGCGTCCGCGTCCGCTCGGCGTAGCGGCCGAGGCGCCGGCAGACGTCCGGCTCCGCCGCCACCGTGGTGAGCAGCTCGCTCAGCGTGGCCTCGACATGCTCCTGCAGCGCGTGCGCGTCCTTCAGGTACCCGACGAGCTGCCGGTCGATGGTCGTCATGGCCCGTGTCCGATCCCGTGTCAGCGGCGCGGTCACATCGACTCGGCCTTGATGTACCTGCGGATCGCGGGCACCTCCCTGACCGCCGCGGCGACCGCGGTGAGCGCGAGCAGCGCGACCGTCAGCCGGACCACGCCGGGCCCGATGTGGATTCCCTTCCTCATGCCACAGATCCCCCCTCTGTGTCCGTGTGCGTCTCCAGTTCCCTCACGAGCAGCCGCTCGACCAGCCGGACGGCCTCGCCGACGGCCGCGCGGACCGGCGCGCTGAGCTCCATGTCCCAGGTCGCGTCCGTGGTCTGCGCCGACGGCTCGCACGCGACCAGCAGGATCCGCGGCGGCACCGGTCCGCTGCCGCGGGCCAGCCGCAGCACCCGCGCCGGGTCGAGCCCGTGCGCGTCGACCGCGGCGCCGCCGAAGTCGTCGGAGCCGGGCTCCGGCTCGATGAGCGAGACGGTGCCGGGCTCCTCGCCGCGGGCCGCCGCGTCGACCAGGACCGCCGTCCGGTAGCCGTCGCCGAGCGCGTACATCAGGTCGATGCCGCGGATGCCGAAGTCGGTGACGGTCACGCCGGCCGGCACCGGCCGCTCCGCCAGCCGCCGGACGACCTCCACCCCGAACCCGTCGTCGCCGTGGAACACGTTCCCGATCCCGGCGACGAGGACCCTGCGGGCCGCGGCGTCCTGCGGCAGCGGCTCCACCTCGTCCAGCCCGACGAAGAACCGGTGGCCGAGCTGGTCGCGGGCGCCGAGGTCCCGGCCGGGGTCGTCGTCGACCGCGACGACCAGGTGCAGGCCGCCCTCCATGTCCTCCTCGACCCGCTCGACGGTCGCGGTGCGGCCGAGCAGCGCGAGGTCGAAGATGTCGGCGCCGCCCCGCGGCCGCAGCCGCACCCGGCTCCCCGCGGTCAGCTCCCGCCCGCCGACGACCGCCCGCGCGTTCACCACACGTCCCTGCGGGGATCGCGCATGGTGCCGTGCAGGACGAGCAGCTCGTCGGACGACAGCGCGCCGCACCGCTCCAGGATCCGCCGCGCCTTCGGGTCGGTCGCCGCCATCTCCCGGCGCTCGTCCTCGGTGAGGCCGAGCACGCTGAGGATGAGGAGCCGGTCGATCTCCGTCCCGTCGAACAGGTCGCCGGGGCTCTCCGGCGCGACCTGCGGCCAGTCGTAGAGGACGATCGGCGCCGCCAGCACCGTGTCGAACCCGCCCGGCTCCCCCGCCAGCACCGGCCACAGCCCCTCGCTCGCGCACCCCGCGACGGCGGCGGCGAGCCGCTCCGGCGGGTCGGTGCACGAGGCGAACGCCCCGCCGCCGCCCGCACGCGCCACGACATGGGCGGACAGCATCCCGGCCCGGACCGCGTCGCCGTGCTCGGCGGCGTCCCCGCCGTTGACGACCTCGACCCGGACCCGCACGGCGCCGTCCTCCACCGGCACGGCCGAGACGTCGACCCAGCCGGTCACCCGCCCCCACGACCGCGTGAAGCGGGCACCGCCGCCGATCTCCTCGTCCTCGGCGCCCGGCGGCACCTCGACCGGGATCCGCACCGGCCCGCCCAGCAGGCGCTCCAGCGGGACGCGGCCTCCGGTGAACTCGCGTTCGCGGGCCTCCTGCCAGGTCGTGTACGTCTCCACGCCCCGGCTGAGCTCGTCCACGGGGGTGTCGCCGTCCATGACCTGGCGGTGCACCTCGTGCAGGAACCGCAACGCGACCTCGACGTCGGTCTCGCCGCCGGGGTCCAGGACGAACTCGGCGCGCACCGTCCAGTGGTCGTCGTTGCGTTCGGCGTAGCGGCGCGGGTAGACGCCGCCGATCGTCCAGCGCCGCTGGTTCTTCAGCGCCGACCGCCGGTACGGCCACAGCAGGTATCCCTCGTAGAGGACCGTGTCCGCGACCGCCCTCACACGGTCCACTCTTCCTCCCCTTCGCGCGCCGCCTCCGCCTGCCGCAGCAGCTCGTCGACCGTGTCGTCGAACGAGGAGTGCGCGCGGCGCGCCCGGTAGGCGGCCAGCCGGCCGAAGCACGCGTCGTCCAGGCGGAGCCAGCGGGCGCCGCCGTAGTAGCGGTCCATCAGGTCACGCCACGCCTGGACGGGCAGCACGCCCGTCGCCTCGTGGTGCCACGGGATCTGCCCGGTGCGCAGCTTCCCGTCCTCGCCCGGGTAGAACACCGTGCCGTTGAACGTGAGGTCGAGGGGGACGTCGCCGTCGTCGAGCGCGTGCAGGTAGCGGTCGGCCGCGACCTGCATGTCATGCCCGCACGGCAGCGACAGCGTCACCTCCGTCTCCCCGCGGAACGTCGGCACCGTCGCGCCGACCCGCGCCCACGTCAGCCCGCGCAGCGACCTCTCCCACATGTCCGGCGTGCCGAACACGCCGGTGAGCCGCTCCTGCTCGGCGTCTCCGTACTCCCGCCGCGCCGCCGCGATCGTCACCGTCGTGGTCAGCAGGACGCACTGCACGGGCCCGCCGTCCAGCCGCCGCAGCCCGATCCGCAGGTTCAGCGTCGGCGTCGCCGCGAACGCCTCCGCCTCGACCCCCAGCAGCTCGAGCCCCAGCTCCGGCGCCCCATTCCCCTCGCTCATGCTGGAGACAAATTCGGCATCGAGTCCAGGATCGGCTCGCGGTGCTTCGCGTTGATCCCCGTGGAGCGGCGCTGGTTCGAGGTGCCGTCGGGCAGGTGGCCCGGCTGCTTCTCGTAGTTCCCCGCGGCGTTCCCCTCGCGGACGCCCCGCGTGTGCGACGGCGTGTCGGGTTTCACGTCGGGTCTCCCCAACCTGATCATCTGTCCCCCTCCAACTCCTCGAAGAACGTGCGGATGCGGTGCCGGACGGCGTCGCCGCCGGTGAAGCCCGTCCAGTGCGCGCGCAGCAGGGCGGTGAGCCGGAAGCAGTCGTCGACCGGGAGGATCCAGTGCTCGGCGGCGCCCAGCGCCCGGTGGACGACGAGCGCCTCCACGTCCGGGCGCAGGTCGGCCAGCACGGGGTTCGCGCGGGTCAGGCGCTCCCAGCTCGCGGCGTGCACGGGCGCGTGCAGCGCGCCCGCCGGGCTCGGGTAGCGGGCGGTGACCTCGCCCGACGCGGCGGCGGTGAAGAACGCCAGGTCGACCGGGACGCCGAGGGCGGCCCAGAGCGGGCCGTCCAGGTGGAAGCCGGCCAGCCGGCGGCGCTCGTCCGGGACGAGCCGGTAGTGGCGCCCGCCCGCCGCGTGGTCGGCGAACAGCACGGTGCAGGCCCCGCACGCGCACAGCGGGTCGCCCGTCCCCAGGTCGAGGAGGTGCCGGTGGACGTCCGGCAGCGGCTCGCCGCACAGCTCGCACCGCTCGGCGGCGGCGGCCGCCGGAGGGCGCGGCTCCCGGCGGGCCAGCGCGGCGAGCCGGGGCGTGGACAGGGCGGCGGTCATGCGCGGCTCCGCACCTGGTCGAGGGTGATCAGCACCGGTTCGGGGGCGGGCGCCGCGATGTCGACGCGGTCCAACTCCGGCGCCGCCGCGCGGACGGCCCGCTCGACCGCGTCCAGCACGGGACGGGGCGGCGCGGCCCGGCCCTCGGCGGCGACGGCCAGCCGCAGCGCGCCGTCCTCGATGCCGCCGAACTCGGCCAACGTGCGGTGCTTCGCGAGGAAGGTCTCCAGCGCACCGAGCGCCCGCCGCACCCGCGCCTCCGCGGTCTCCGGGTGCAGGCCGTGGACGAGCAGCAGGTGGCGGATCAGCTCGTCCTCGATGAGGGCGCCGGTGTCGCCCGCGAGCCGCATGACCCGGTCGAGCGCCTCCCCGTACAGCTCCACCAGCGCGTGGACGGTGTCCGCCGCGGCCGGGTCGAGCCGTTCCAGCAGCCCCTCCAGGCGCTGGACGTGCTCGCGTACGCGCTCGTCGTCCCAGCTCATCGTTCCTGCGCACCGAACATCGGGGAATGGCGCTTCTCGATCGTCCGGCCGCCGCCGAGGTACATGTGGACGCCGCACGGCAGGCACGGGTCGAAGCTGCGGACGGTCCGCATGATGTCGATGCCCTTGAAGTCGTCCGGCCCGTTCTCCTCGAAGATCGGCTGGCCCTGCACGGCGTCCTCGTACGGGCCGGGCGTGCCGTAGGAGTCGCGCGGGCTGGCGTTCCACGGCGTCGGCGGGTACGGCTGGTAGTTCGCGATCTTGTGGTCGCGGATGACGAGGTGGTGCGACAGCACGCCCCGCACCGCCTCGTGGAATCCGACGCCGATCGCCTCGTCCGGCACCTCGAAGTCGGTGAACACCTTCGTGCGGCCCGCCCGCACCTCGTCGAGGGCCTTCTCGGCGAAGTACAGCGCCATCCCGGCCGCGTAGGCGACGAAGTAGGCGCGGGCCCGGTCGCGCTCGATCGTGTTGGCGAACGGCGGCGGCGTCCACTCCAGGTTGACCTCGGGCATGCCCGGCGTCTTCGGCAGGTCGATCTGCACGCTGCGCCCCGTGGACCGGACGTACGGCGTGTCCACCAGCCCGGCCAGCGCGGTCGTCCACAGCCGGGCGAGCGGCCCGCCGCCGGTGTCGAGCGCGAGGTGCTCCTCGGTCACCGGATGCAGCCAGCGCGGGCTCATCACCCAGCTGTACTTGCCGCCGTCCAGGTCGCGCTTCTGCGGGTGCGGCAGCGTCGTCTGGTTCCACGGGTGCCGCTGGTCGATGGGGTTGCCGAGCGGGTCCTGCTTGACGAACGTCTCCTCGTTCGCCCAGTCGTCGTAGTACGAGCTGCCGAGGAGGATCCGCATGCCGAGGTTGATGTCGACCAGGTCGGTGGTGAGGAGCTGGCCGTCGATCACGATGCCGGGCGTGACGTACGCGGCCCGGCCCCATTCGGACATGTGCCGGTAGTCGTAGTCGCAGACGTCGGGGTTCTGGAACGCGCCCCAGCAGCCGAGCAGCGTCCGGCGCCGCCCCACCTGGTCGTAGCCGGGCAGCGCCTCCAGGAAGAAGTCGAAGATGTCGTCGTTCATCGCGACGGACCGCTTGACGAAGTCCAGGCAGCGCGTCAGCCGGACGAGGTAGTCGGTGAACACCTGCGGCGTCGCGACCGTCCCCACCCCGCCCGGGTACAGGGTGGACGGGTGGACGTGCCGCCCCTCCATCAGGCAGCACATCTCGCGGGTGATCCGGCTGAGTTCGAGGGCCTGCTTGTAGACCGACCCCTCGAACGGGTTGAACGCCGCCATGATGTCGGCGATCGTCTTGAAGCCGTGCACGGAGCCGCGCGGCGCCTCGGTCGTCCGCGCCGTCGCGAGCAGGCCCGGGTTCGTCTCGGCGACCATCCGCTCGCAGAAGTCGACGAACACGAGGTTGTCCTGGAACAGCGTGTGGTCGAACATGAACTCGGCGGCCTCGCCGAGGTTGATGATGTAGTCGGCGAGGGGCGGCGGCTTGATCCCGTACGCCATGTTCTGCGCGTAGACCGAGCAGGTCGCGTGGTTGTCACCGCAGATGCCGCAGATGCGGCTGGTGATGAAGTGGGCGTCGCGCGGGTCCTTGCCCTTCATGAACACGCTGTAGCCGCGGAAGATGGACGAGGTGCTCCGGCACTCGGCCACCTCCCGGTTCGCGAAGTCGATCTTGGTGTAGATGCCGAGGTTGCCGATGATCCGGGTGATCGGGTCGAACGCGACCTCGACGAGGCCCCCCTGCCCCGGGGACCGGTCGCTTCGCACGCTGGTGCCCTGCTTCATCGGTGAGTGCCCTGTCTCATCGGCGCGGCCTTTCGGTGACGACTCTCTGCGGTGACGGCTCTGCGGTGACGGTTCGGCGTATGGGTCAGGTGCGCGGCCAGCGGGGCTGGTAGCCGCTGGTCAGGCGGTCGCGGTTGTGGCGCCACCGCGGTTCCTCGTTGGCGCTCCGGTTGGTGATCGACCGCATCGTCCGGATGAACGGCCCGTAGGTCTTCAGCAGCGTCGTGGACAGGTTGCCGCCGGGCGGCTCGTCCATGAACGGCATGAACTTGTCCGGGAAGCCGGGCATCGTGCAGCCGATGCAGATCCCGCCGACGTTGGGGCAGCCGCCGACGCCGTCCATCCAGCCGCGCTTGGTGACGTTGCAGTTCACCACCGGGCCCCAGCACCCGATCTTCACCTGGCACTTCGGCGAGTTGTAGTCGAAGGCGAAGTCGGCCTGCTCGTAGTAGGCGGCGCGGTCGCAGCCCTCGTGGACGGTCTTGCCGAACAGCCACGTCGGGCGGAGCTTGTCGTCCAGCGGGATGACCGGCGCCTGCCCGGCCGCCTGGTGCAGCACCCACAGCAGGGTCTCCATGAAGTTGTCCGGCTGGACGGGGCAGCCGGGCACGTTCACGATCGGCAGGCCGCCCGCGGAGCGGAAGTCCCAGCCGAGGTAGTCGGCGAGGCCCATGCAGCCGGTCGGGTTGCCCGCCATGGCGTGGATGCCGCCGTAGGTGGCGCAGGTGCCGGCCGCGACGACGGCCCACGCCTTCGGCGCCAGCCGGTCGATCCACTCGTTCAGCGTGACGGGCTCGCCGGTCTCCGGGTCGTTGCCCATCGACGTCCAGTAGCCGTCGCCGTTGATGTTCTCGTTCGGGACCGACCCCTCGACGACGAGGATGAACGGGTCCAGCTCACCGCGCGCGGCCTGCCGGAACGCCTCCACGAACGCGTCGCCGGTCTCGTAGGCGAGCACCTTGTTGTGCAGGTGCACCTTGGGGAGGCCGGGGATCGCGCCGAGCAGCACGTCCTCGATGCTCGGCAGCGTGGCGGCGGTGACCGAGACCGTGTCCCCGTCGCAGCTCATGCCCTCGGACGTCCACAGGATGTGGATCTCCTCCGTCGGCGGCTGCGACGTCGGCGGTCCCGGCGCGGCCTGTTCCGGCGCGGTGCTCGCCATCACGGCTCCCTTCCCCCGCAGTGATCATCACCAGTTCGGGCCTGCCCTGCCGGATGGGCCCGAAACACCGCCCGAAGAGCCGTTAAACAGCGGTCCCGAATTCGGTCAACACACCGTTTGACGAGGGAAGATCGGGGGCACCGCAACAGCGCTCCCGCAACGGTTCCGGGGGCCCGGACGGGACGGAGGACGCGTGCACGAACTGGCCGTCACGGAGAGCGTTATCGCGGCAATAACTACGCAATTGCCCGATTCGCGGGTGGTGGTGGTCCACCTCGAAATTGGGAGACTTTCCGGAGTCATGCCGGACGCGGTGCGGTTCTGCTTCGCGCTCGCCGGGGAGGGGACCTGCGTGGAGGGCGCCCGGCTCGACATCACCGAGCCGGACGGGGTGGGCGACTGCGCGTCCTGCGGGCTCACCTTCCCGGCGCGCGCGCCGCTCGCCGTGTGCCCCTGCGGCAGCGCCGACGTGACGGTCAGCGGGGGCGCCGACCTGACGATCAAAGCGGTGGAGGTCGCCGACGATGTGTGAGACCTGCGGCTGCGAGGCCGCTCCGGGGGACGCGCGCCTGACGACCCTCCCGCCGCCCGCCGCCGACCCCGGCCACCCGCATGAGCACGAGCACGAGCACCACCATGAGCACGCGCACGGCCTCGGGCGCACCGTCGCCCTCGGCCAGAAGGTGCTGGCGCACAACGACGACCTGGCCGGGCGCAACCGGGCCTGGCTCGCCGAGCGCGGCATCGTCGCGCTCAACGTGATGAGCTCCCCCGGCTCCGGCAAGACGACGCTGCTGGAGCGGACCGTCGCCGACCTCGGCGCGGACCGCCCGATCTCGGTGATCGAGGGCGACCAGGAGACGCTGCTGGACGCCCGCCGCCTCGCCGCCGCCGGGGCGCGGACCGTCCAGGTCAACACCGGCGCCGGCTGCCACCTCGACGCGGCGATGGTGGCGGAGGCGCTGACCGCGCTGGCGCCCCGGGACGGCTCGACGGTCTTCGTCGAGAACGTCGGCAACCTCGTCTGCCCGGCGCTGTTCGACCTCGGCGAGCGGGCCCGCGTGGTGCTGATGTCGGTCACCGAGGGCGCCGACAAGCCGCTGAAGTACCCGCACATGTTCCGCGGCGCGGACGTCCTGCTGCTCAACAAGATCGACCTGCTGCCGCACGTCGACTTCGACGTGGCCGCCTGCCGGGACGCGGCCCGCCGGCTGTGCCCGGGCCTCAGCGTCCTGCCGCTGTCGGCGACGCGCGGCGACGGCCTCGGCGCCTGGTACGACTGGCTCGCCGCCCTCTGAGCGGCCGCCCGCGGGCCCGGACCGGCGCTTGACCTGGAGCGCGCTCCAGGTCATAGCGTGCTGCGCGGTCACCTGACGAGGGAGCGCAGATGCAGTACCGCAAGCTCGGCCGTACCGGCGTCGAGGTCAGCACCCAGTGCCTCGGCGCGATGATGTTCGGAGCCGTCGGCAACCCCGACCACGACGAGTCCCAGCGGATCGTCCACAAGGCGCTCGAAGCGGGGATCAACTTCATCGACACCGCCGACATGTACTCGGCCGGCGAGAGCGAGGAGATCGTCGGCAAGGCCCTCAAGGGCCGCCGCGACGACGTCGTCCTCGCGACGAAGTTCTTCTTCCCGCTCGGCGAGGAGCGCAACGCCCGGGGCGGGTCGCGGCGGTACATCGTCCGCGCCGTGGAGGACAGCCTCCGGCGGCTCGGCACCGACCGCATCGACCTGTACCAGATCCACCGCCGCGACTGGGACACCGATCTGGAGGAGACGCTCGACGCGCTGTCCGACCTCGTCCGGCAGGGCAAGATCCTGTACGCGGGGTCGTCGTCGTTCCCCGCCGACCAGATCGTGGAGGCGCAGTGGGCCGCCGCGCGGCGCGGCGGCGTCCGGTTCGTGTGCGAGCAGCCGCAGTACTCGGTCTTCGCCCGGTCGATCGAGCGGGCGATGCTGCCGGCCGCGCGGCGGCACGGGATGGGCGTCATCCCGTGGAGCCCGCTCGCGGGCGGCTGGCTGACCGGCAAGTACCGGCGCGGCGCGCAGCCGCCCGCCGGGTCCCGGTTCGCCCCGTCGGACAACCCGGCGTGGCGGGACCGCACCGTGGACGTCGACCCGAGCGCCCCCGTCCGCTACGACGCCGTCGAGCGGCTCACGAAGATCGCCGAGGGGGCCGGGCTGTCGCTCACCCACCTGGCGCTCGCGTTCGTCGGCGAGCACCCGGCCGTCACCTCGACGATCATCGGCCCGAAGACGATGGCGCAGCTGGACGACCTGCTCGCCGCCGCCGACCTGCGCCTCGACCCGGCGGTGCTGGACGCGATCGACGAGGTCGTCCCGCCCGGCACCGACATCGCGGGCATCAACCACCGGGCGGGCGAGCCGGGGCTGCTCGCCGAGCACCGCCGCCGGCCCGCCGCGTCCGCTACTTGATCAGCGGGTCCCGGGGCAGCTTCAAAATCCGCTCGGCGATCTGGTTGCGGGTGATCTCGGACGTGCCGCCCGCGATCGACATGCCCCGGGAGCCGAGCCGCATCAGCCCGGCGAACTGGCCGAGGCCCTCGTTGAACGCGGTGCCGGGGCCGGCGAACGCGGCGAGGAGGTCGGCGGTGGCGTGGCCGTGCTCGGCGAGGACGAGCTTGGTGATGTTGCCCTCGGGGCCGGGCTCGCCGCCGGCGACGGCGCGTTCGGCGGAGCGCAGGTTCAGCAGCCGGAGCGCCTGCTCCTCCGCCAGGTAGGCGCCGACCCGCTCGGCCCCGGCCGGGACGTCCGCGCCGTGCTCGCGGTAGAGCGCGACGACGTCGGGCCCGGCGGGGCCGCCGGCGCCGCCGCCGATGCTGACCCGCTCGTTGCCGAGCGTCGCGCGGGCGACCGTCCAGCCCTGGTTCGGCTGCCCGACCACGTCGGCGTCGGGGACGAACACGTCGGAGAAGAACACCTCGTTGAAGTCGGACCCGCCGGTGATCTGGCGGAGCGGCCTGACCTCCACGCCCGGGTGCTCCATGTCGATCACGACCATGGTGACGCCGGCGTGCTTGGGCGCGTCCGGGTCGGTGCGGACGGTCGCGAAGCCCCAGCGGCAGTGCTGCGCGCCGCTCGTCCACACCTTCTGGCCGTTGACGACCCAGCCGCCGTCGACCTTGACGGCGCGGGTCTTCACGGCGGCGGCGTCCGAGCCGGCCTCGGGCTCGCTGAACAGCTGGCACCAGACCTCGTCGCCGCTGAGCGCGGGCCGCACCCACCGGTCGATCTGGTCCTGGGTGCCGTGCTGGACGAGGGTGAGGATCACCCACCCGGTGATGCCGAGCTGGACGCGCTTCACGCCCGCCGCGCGGAACTCGTCCTCGATGACGAGCTGCAGCCCGGCGCTCGCCTCGACGCCCCACGGGCGCGGCCAGTGCGGCTGCGCGTAGCCGGTGTCGATGAGCCGCCGCCGCTGCTCGGCGGCGGGCAGCGCGGCGATCTCGCGGGCCAGCTCGCGGATCCGGGGCCGCTCGGCCTCGGCCTCGGGCGGCAGGTCGAGGGTCGCCGCGCGGACGACGCCGGCGTCCCGCAGGCGGGTCACGTCCCGCTCGGCGGACCGCGGGTCGAACACGGCCTCCAGGGTCGCGGCGCGGCGCATCAGCAGGTGCGCGTCGTGCTCCCAGGTGAAGCCGATGCCGCCGTGCACCTGAATGTTCAGGCCGGTGTTGGACGTGAACGCGGGCAGCGCGAGCGCCGCCGCGACGGCCGCCGCCAGCTCGAACTGGTCGGCGGGCCCGGACGCGGCGCGCGCGGCGTCCCACACGGCGGCCGTGGCCAGCTCGGCGGCGACGAGCATGTTCGCGCAGTGGTGCTTGACGGCCTGGAACGTCGCGATCGGGCGGCCGAACTGCTGCCGCACCTTGGCGTACTCGACGGCGTTCTCCACGCATTCGAGCGCGCCGCCGACCGCCTCGGCGGAGACCAGGGCGCGGGCGATGGCGACGGCCTGGGCGCGTGCGCCCGGCAGGACCTCGGCGGCGGCGCCGTCCAGGCGGACACGGGCGGACCGGCGCGACGGGTCCAGGTTCTCCGGGACCTCGACGCTCGCGGCGTCCGCCCGGACGACGACCATGTCGTCGCCCGCCGGGAGGACGAGCAGCTCCGCGAGGCCGCCGCCCAGCACGACGCCCGCGTCACCCGTCGCCGTGCCGTCCGCCAGGGTCAGCGCGCCGCCGGTGCCGAGGGCCGCCGGGGTCGCGCCGGACGCGAGGCCGGGCAGCAGGCGGGCCCGCTGCTCGTCCGTCCCGGCGGCGGCGATCACGGCGGACGCGATCATCGTGGGCAGCATCGGGCCGGGCGCGGCGGACCGGCCGAGCTCCTCGGCGACCACGACCAGCTCCTGGAGGCCGGCCCCGCCGCCGCCGTGCTCCTCGGGCAGGTGCAGGCCGAGCAGGCCGAGGTCGGCGAACCCGGTCCAGAAGGCGGGGAGCGTCTCCTTCTCGGCGTCCAGCAGCGCGCGGTTCGCGGCCCGCGCCTCGTGGTCGCGCAGGAAAGCGCGCGCCGTCCGTGCCAGCTCGCGGTGCTCCGCGCTGATGGCGATCGCCATGGCCCCTCCAGGCATCGTTGCGTCCGGACACCAGAATGGCATTCGGTTGCCGTCCGGGGCGAGGGGTCGTCCCGATCTCTTGCCCGGAGGCCGACGCCGCCGGCCGGCGCGGAGCCGCTACTGGAGCGCCGCCACGAAGCGCTCCGCCTCCTCTGGACGCATGCCGGTCTCCGCGCACACCAGCGCGACGGCCGAGGCGTAGTCTCCGGCCGCCTGGAACGCGCGGACCCGGTCCGACAGCGTCCCGCCGGGGTCGGCCACGGGCGCGACGACCAGCCCGTCCCGGAGCGCCTGGATGAAGTCCTTGGCCGCCTGCGACCCGAGCCCGGTCTCCGCGCGGACCATCTTGACCGCCGGCTTCGCCCGGCCCTCGGCGATCATCGCGCGCGCCTTCGCCTGCACCTGCGGCGGCACCTGCCGGGCGAAGACCCGCCCCTTCAGCCCGTCCACGTACTCCTTGGCCTCCTTGAGGCCGAGGCCCGTCGCCTGCCGGACGAGCTTGATCGCGGGAATGTACTTCTCCTCGGCGATGAGCCCGACCACGCGCTCGTACGCCTCGGGGAGCAGGTACCGGGCGGACACCGGATGCTTCACCGGGTCTCTCTCCTCTGGCCGGGGGAACGGACGGGACGATTCTCGCGGAACCCGTCCGCGCACGCATCCTCCGGCCGCGGGCCCACCGCCGGGTGGCGGCCGAGAAGGGCGACGAGCCGGTCACCGGGGGACGCGTCCGGCGGCGGCTCCACCGGTTCGGCGAACAGCGGGCCGCGCGGCGGCGCGGGCAGCACCAGCGGGCACACCGCCAGCAGGTCGGCCGCGAGCACCGGCGGGATCGGCCGCCCCTCGCCGGTCGCCTGGGCGATGTCCCAGCCGTGGACGGCGACCTCGACCGCCCCGGCCGCGGCCATCAGGTCGCCCTGCAGGCGCCGGTCCCCCACGGTCACCGCGCCGCGGGCTGCCGACGCCCGCAGCACGCGGACGGCCTGCACGCGCAGCTCCGACACCGGGTCGACCGCTCCGGCCGCCGGTTCCGAGCACCGTGCGACGTGCCCGCCGGCCATGCCCTCGTGCAGCGCGGCGAGGGAGTCGGCGAGATGCAGGAGCAGCATGCCGAGGTCCCACGACGCGCACGGCGTGCGGCGGGCGAGCATATGCGGCATGACCCCCTGGGCGGCCGTCAGCGCGAAGCCGATCGCGCGGTCCAGCAGCCTGCCGCGGTTCGCGTCCACTCGCACACTCGGCCTCCGATCGGGTGACGCCCCATGCTCTGTAGACCGCGGCGGCGGCGGAAAATCATCACGGGCGGGCGATCGAAGACGCGGCCGGGCGCGGCGCGCCCCGCAGCGCCGCGTGCCGCCCCCGGAGCCGAGCGTCACCAGCGCCAGGTCATGCCATCATGGCGTGATGCCCCGGTCCCCCAACCTCGCCGCCGCATGGGACGAAGAGCTGCTGCCCCCCGCCGACTGGGGAAGGCCCCGCGGACCCACCCTCGGCGGAGCGCTGTGGCTGTTCGGCGCAGCGGCCGTCGTGCTCATCGCCGGGCGCCGCTGGGTGGCGCCCGGCGTCTCCGCCCCGGCCCTGGACGCCTGGTCGACGATCTTCGTCGCGGTGTGCGTGCAGGCGCTGCCGTTCCTGGTGTTCGGCGTGGCGCTGTCCGCCGCCATCACCGCGTTCGTCCCGGCGTCGTTCTGGACCCGCGTGCTGCCCCGCCGCCCCGGCTCGGCCGTCCCCGTCGCGGGGGCGCTCGGCGCCGTGCTGCCCGGCTGCGAATGCGCGTCCGTGCCGGTCGCGGGCGGGCTGATGGCGCGCGGCGTGGCGCCCGCCGCCGCGCTGACGTTCCTGCTCGCCGCGCCCGCCGTGAACCCGGTCGTGCTGGTCGCGACGCTGGTCGCGTTCCCCGGGCAGCCGGAGATGGCGGCGGCGCGGTTCGGGGCCTCGCTGCTCACCGCGGTCGTCGCGGGCTGGACGTGGCTGCTGTTCGGGAAGGGCGAGTGGCTGCGCGTCCCGCGCCGCCGCCCCGCCGAGGGCGCCGCCCGCTGGACGGCGTTCCGGGAGGCGATGACCCACGACATCATGCACGCGGGCGGTTTCCTCGTGGTCGGCGCGCTGGCCGCCGCGACGATCAACGTGCTGATCCCGCCAGAGTGGGTGACGGGCGTCGGCGGGGTCCCGCCGGCGTCGATCCTGGTGCTGGCCTTCCTCGCGGTGCTCATGTCGATCTGCTCGGAGGCGGACGCGTTCGTCGCCGCGAGCCTGACCGGCTTCTCCCCGACCGCCAAGCTCGTCTTCCTCGTCGTCGGCCCGATGGTCGACCTCAAGCTCATCGCGCTGCAGACCGGGTTCTTCGGCCGCTCGTTCGCGATCCGGTTCGTCCCGCTGACCTTCGTCCTCGCCGTCGTCTGCGGCACCGCCGCCGGAGGGATCCTGCTGTGAACCGGCACGCGCAGTCGCTGCTGCTGATCACGCTCGGCCTCGCGGCCGTCTGGATCACGCTGCCGACCGGCGAGTACCTGAACTACGTACGGCCGGGTTTCCGGATCCCGCTGCTCACCGCCGCCGCCGTGCTGATCGCGCTCGGCGTCGCGGGGCTCGTCCGCCGCCCGGCGCCCGCCGACCACGACGACCACGGTCACGACCACTCGCGCGGGCCGCGGGTCGCGTGGCTGCTCGGGCTGCCCGTGCTGGTCATCGCCGTGGTCGCGCCGCCCGCGCTCGGGTCGTACATGGCCTCGCGCGGCACCGGCCGGGCGCCCGCGCCCCCGGCGGACTCGCGGCAGTACGGCGAGATCGCCGTGTCCGTGGCGCCGACCCAGATGTCGATCGGCGAGTACATCGGGCGGGCCTTCCAGGCGCAGCGCGGCAACCCGAGGGCGCTGGAGGGCGTCCGGGTGCGGCTGACCGGGTTCGTCACCCCGCGCCGCGAGGGCGGCTGGTACCTCACCCGCATGAAGATCGCGTGCTGCGCGGGCGACGCCGTCGCGTTCCGCGTCATCGTGCACGGCGTGCCGCAGCCGCCCGCCGACCGGTGGGTGCAGGTGACCGGCACCTGGCGCCGCCCGCCGGCGGGCACCCCGCCGACGGACGAGCAGGCGATGGACGCGACGCAGACCGTCCCGATCCCCCGGCCCGAGCAGCCCTACGACTGAGCCCGCGCGACCGGGTCAGGCGGTCGCCTCCACCTCGTCCCGCGTGAGGACGGGGTCGGGCGCGGCCGGTGCCGTCGAGGCGACCGGGGCGGAGGCGCCGCCCGCGACACGGGCCTCGGCCTCGCGGTACTCCCGGATCGGGCCGGTGGCGTCGTGCAGGCCGTTGAGGACGAGCCACAGCGTCGCCCTGCGCGCGCGCAGCGCCACCGGGTTCGGCGGCTGGTACAGGCAGAGTTTCTGCGCCCACCTGGGGAGCATGTCGCGGGCGGCCCAGTCCATGAACGGGCTGCCGGGCTCCCACGGCTTGGCCTTGCTGTCGCGGAGGTTCGGGCCGGTCGCGAACGCCTTGATCGGGGTGACGGCCAGGCGCGGCAGGTAGGACTCCAGGCATTCGGCGACCTCGGCCTTGGTGGCGGGCAGGTCCGTCCCGCCGAGGGCCTCGCCGACGCGGACGAACTCGCCGTAGTAGCGGTCCAGGGCGGGGCCGCGCAGGGGACGCCGGTGGTAGCGCTCATGCGCGGTGGCGAGCCCCCACACCACCGTGGCGTAGTTCCAGCGCAGCCATTCGGGGTCGTCGGCGTCGTAGGGCAGGCCGTCGGGTCGGGTGCCCTTCACGGTGTGGTGCATGGCGCGGACGGTGCGGGCGAGCCGCTCGGCGGTCGCGGTGGAGCCGTAGGCCGTCCCGATGAAGAACGACAGCGAGTGGCCGAGCCGGACGGCGGCGCCCTCCGGGTCGATGTTGCCGGTCGGGACGCCGTCCACGCGCTCGGGGATGCGGGAGTGGTCGTAGGCCATCCAGCTGATGCTCGGGTCGAGGCCCTCGATGTAGGCGGCGCCGACCAGGCCGAGGATCAGCGTGGGCAGGTGCGAGTGCACGTACCAGACCGCGCTGCCGGGCCCGAACCAGCCGGGGTCGCCGTCGGGGCCGGCGAAGTCCAGGCCCTTGAAGAACCTGGAGCGGATATCGGCGTCGAAGGCCCGCTCGAAGCGCGTCGCGACGACATTGCTCTTGCCGGGGCTGCTCTTGCCGGAACTCGTCGTGGTGGCCGCCATCTGGACTCCCAATTCTGGCTACAACTGTGGCCAGAGTAAGTGTTTGGGTACACCCGTGTCCAGACTGGGGATGCCCGGCGCGGGCCGGGGGTATCGTCGGGGCATGGCGAACGCGCGCACGGCCACGTCCACCCGGTGGGCCGGGGTGCCCGCGAGCCGGCGGCGGGACGAGCGGCGCGACATGCTGGTCAGGGCCGCGTACCGGCTGTTCGGCGAGGAGGGCGAGGCCGCCCTCACGGTGCGCGCCGTGTGCCGGGAGGCCGAACTGCACACCCGGTACTTCTACGAGAACTTCCCCGATACCGACGAGCTGCTGGCGGCCGTCTACGACCGGGAGGCCGCGGCCCTCGGCGAGGCGCTGGCGGCCGCGCTCGGCGAGGCCGGGCCGAGCCCGGACGCCCGGACGCGCGCCGGCATCCGCAGCGTGCTCCGCTTCATCAGCGACGACCCGCGCCGCGGCCGCGTGCTGTTCGCCGAGGCGCGCGGCAACGAGGTGCTGGCCGAGCGGCGCCGCGCCGCCCAGACCGCCCTGCTGGACGGCGTCCTCGCGATGAGCAACATCGAGAACCCGCGGCTCCCGGTCGTCGTCGCCGCGACCATGTTCACCGGCGCGATGACCGAGCTGGCCCAGCGGTGGGCGGACGGGCGGCTCGGCGACGACCTCGACGCGGTCGTCGACAGCGCCGTGGAGCTCTCCCTCGCGCTCCACGGCGCCGCCGCGGTCAGGTGAGCAGCTCCAGGGCGCGGTCGAGGGAGACGACGTCGGCGTACTTTGCCTGGAGGTCGAGCAGGTTGGCGGCGTGCAGGCGCGGGTCGCGGTCGCCGCACGCCTCGTCCACCACGAGCGGGCGGAACCCGTGCTGCAGCGCGTCCGTGGCCGTGGCCCGGATGCAGCCGCTCGTGGAGAGCCCGCAGATGAACAGGGTGTCGATGCCGGACGAGGTCAGCGTCGCCGCCAGCGACGTCCCGTGGAACGCGCTCGCGTACTGCTTGGTGACGACGGTCTCCCCCGGCCGGGGGGCGACCCCCTCGGCGAAGTCGCCGAGGGGGCTCCCCTCCTCGAACACCCGCAGCGCGGGCACCTTGCGGCGGAACAGCCCGCCGTCCGCGCCGCCCGGCTGGTAGGTCACCCGCGTGAACAGCACCGGGACGCCGGCGTCCCGCGCCGCGCCGATCAGGGTGATCGCCGCGGCGAGGGCGTCCTCGACGGGGGCGCGCAGCGGCGACCCGTCCTCCAGGTAGGCGCGGGCGAAGTCGACCACCAGCACCGCCGGGGCGTCGCCGCGGCCGAGGCTCTCGCCGAAGCCGGACTCCCGGTAGTCCGCCATCAGGTCGTCCGGGCCGGTCATCGGCGCAGCGCCTCCGCGGAGCGGACGTCGACCGGCGGGCGCGGCGCGGGCAGCCCGGTCTCCTCCTCGCAGCGGGCGAGGATCTCCTCCAGCGGCGGCCCCATGTCGAAGACGGGGATCTCCGGCCGGTCGGCGGCCATCTTCGCCCGCAGCAGCTCGGTGGCCCCCTCGTCGAGGACGCCGTCGCCGGTGCAGACGACGCCGTACCCGTCGCGGGCGCCCTCGGCCGTCACGAGGCCGCGCAGCACCTCCGTCGCGACCAGCTCGGCGGGACGGGCGAGCGGGTCGCCCCATCCGCCGCCGCCCCACGTCACGAAGTGCAGCACGTCGCCCGGCGCCACCGGCACGTCGTGGACCTTGCTGGGCAGCACCTCGCGCGTGCCGTCCGCCCGGTCGATCCACTTGCGGCCCCGCTCCCCCGGACGGCCGCCGTTCACGCCCCACGGGTAGGTGAGCCAGCGGTCGTCGTGGATCGCGATCGTGCCGGGCTCCTCGAAGTGGTACGCGACGTCGACGCCGTTGCCGCCCCGGTGCAGGCCGGCGCCGCCGGAGTCGGCGATCGTCTCCCACCGCTCGATGCGCAGCGGGTAGTACGACTCCAGGTACTCGCAGGGGATGTTGACGAACGACGGCCACAGCGAGTGCCCGTCGGGGCCGTCCCCGACCGGGCGCCCCGGCACACCGCCGAACCCGATCGAGTACAGCTGGAACCACTCGCCCTCGCGCGGCCCGGACGTGTAGTGCCCCGAGTACATGAAGTGCGGCGAGGAGGAGAACCCCGCCGCGTTCAGGATCTCCGGGTTCGTCTGCCCGAGCAGCCCGCCGAACAGGTCGAACACGCGGCCGATGCCGTGGTTGCGGGCGTTCAGCGCGGCCGGGTGGCGCGGCTTCCAGAACGAGTCCTCGGGGATCGTCACGTCGATCAGCGGGTAGAAGCCGTCGTTCCACAGGATCTGCGGGTCCGCGACCGTGATCACGTAGATGCCGAAGAACATCCGGACGAGGTTCTCGTTGATGAAGTAGTTGATCGGCCCGACCGCCTGCGGCGCGGCGTGGCTGAAGTCCAGATGGATCTTCTCGCCGGTGCGGGTAAGCGAGATCTTCAGCTCGTAGGGGCCGTATCCGCAGCCGTCGTCGCAGATGTAGTCGGCGAACTCCAGCGTCTGCCCGTCCTCGAAGAGGGTCGCGAGCAGCACCTTCATCGCCTGGTAGTTGCGGTCGAGCAGGGCGTCCAGCGCGGACAGGTAGGTCTCGACGCCGAACCGGTCGCACAGCTCGGTCACCCGCCGCGCCGCCGTCGTGCAGGCCGCGACGAGGCCGTTCAGGTCGGCGCGGTTCCAGTCGGGCATCCGCACCTGATTGAGGATGATGCGCAGCGCCGCCTCGTTCAGCTCACCGCCCTCGTACAGCTTGAACGGCGGGACGACCACGCCCTCCTCGTAGATGGTGCGGGCGTCGGCGGGCATCGACGACGGCGTCTTGCCGCCGACGTCCGACATGTGGCCGAACATCGACGACCAGCCGACGAGCCGGCCCCCGTGGTAGATCGGCACGACCAGCAGCCAGTCGTTGGCGTGGCTGATCGCGGCGCCGCACGCGTACGGGTCGGACGTCATGAGGATGTCGCCCTCGCCGATCGTCCCGTCGAAGTTCTCCAGGAAGTCGGGCACCGACAGGCCGAACTGGCCGACGACCATCTTCCCGGACGGGTCCGCGATCAGCGGGAACTCATCGTGCTGCTCACGGATCCCCGGGGACAGCGCGGTGCGGAACAGCACCTCGTCCATCTCGTGCCGCGCGTTGCGCAGCGCGTTCTCGATGATGTCCAGGGTCACCGGGTCGACCTCCACCCGGCCGACCGGCTCCGTGGTGGTCTGCAGGATCTCGGCCATCAGCCCTCCTCAGTGGGACGGATCAGCAGGCTGCCGCTCGGGTGCACGGTCGCGGCGTGCCCGGACAGGACGAGGGTGGTGGAGTCCATCTCGACCACGACGGCCGGTCCGGGCACCACGTCCCCGGCGCGCAGCCGGGAACGGTCGAAGATGCGGGCGGGCACGGACGCGCCGTCCATCCACACCTCGGTCTCGCGGACCAGCGCCGCGGCCGGGTCGCCGTCGCCCTCCGGGAGGGTGCGCCAGGCGACCTCGGGGCGCGGGCCGCTCACGGTGACCCGCAGGTTGATCACTTCGCGCTCGTTGTCGAGCAGGAACGAGAACAGCCGCTTGTGCTCGGCGTCGAACGCGGCGCCGAGCTCGGCGAGCAGGTCGCCGTCCACGGTCGCGCGGTCGACCTCGACCGGGATCTCGAAGCCCTGCCCGTGGTAGCGCAGGTCGAACTGGTACGTCGCCGTCTGGCTGTCGCGCGGGACGCCCTCGGCCTCCAGCCGCCCGGCGGCGGCGTCGGCCAGTTCGGCGAGCGCGGCGCGCAGCTCGGCGTCGTCGAGGGTGGAGAAGCGGCGCACCATCGTGCGGGCGCTCTCGTCGCGGGCGCAGGTCGTCGCGTCCCCGTAGGCGCACAGCACGCCCGGCGACGGCGGCACGATCACCGGCCACGAGCCGGTCAGCCGGCCGAGCGCGTTGGCGTGCAGCGGGCCCGCGCCGCCGAACGACATCAGCGCGAACTCGCGCGGGTCGAAGCCCTGCTGGACGCTGATCAGCCGCAGCGCGCCCAGCATGTTCTCGTTGACGATGTCGATGATCCCCGCCGCGGCGGCCTCGACGCTCGGCAGGCCCATCGCCTCGGCGACGGTGCCGACCGCCTTGCGGGCGGCCTCGACGTCCAGCGAGATCTCCCCGCCGGCGAGCTCCGTCGGCAGGTAGCCGAGGACCACGTTGGCGTCGGTGACCGTCGGGTCGGTGCCGCCGGTGCCGTAGGCGGCCGGGCCGGGGTCGGCGCCCGCGGACTGCGGACCGACCCGCAGCGCCTTCGTCAGCTCGGGGACGTGCGCGATCGAGCCGCCGCCCGCGCCGACCGTGCGGACGTCCACGCTGGTCGCCCGGACGGTCAGGTCGCCGACGCTCGTCTCCCGGCCGATCCGGGGACGGCCGCCGAGCACGAGCGCGACGTCCGTGGACGTCCCGCCCATGTCGAAGGTGAGGAAGTCGGGGAACCCGGCCTGCTCGGCGAACCACACCGCGCCGGTCACCCCGCCCGCCGGGCCGGACAGCAGCAGCGACACCGGGTCCTCGGCCGCCTTGTCGGCCCGCGTGAGGCCGCCGTCGCTGCGCAGCACCGCGAGCGGCGCCGCGATCCCGCTGCCCGTCAGCGACCGGTCGAGGTTGCCGACGTAGCGGGCGACCTCCGGCTGGACGTAGCTGTTCGCCACGGTCGTGACGGTCCGCTCGTACTCCCGCATCTCCGGCAGCACGTGGCTGGACAGCGACACCGGCACGCCGGGCAGCTCCTCGGCCGCGAGCTCCGCGACCCGCCGCTCGTGCGCGTCGTTCGCGTACGAGTTGATCAGCGAGACGGTGAGCGCCTCGATCCCGGCCCCGGCCAGCCGGCGCAGCGCCGCGCGGGCGCGGTCCTCGTCCAGCGGGGTGACGACCTCGCCGTCCGCCGTGATCCGGCCGGGGATCTCCACGGTGTGCTCCAGCCGGGCCAGCGGCTCCGGCTTCGGCCAGATGATCCAGCCGGCCAGCCCGCCCGGCACGAACGACCGGCCGATCTGCAGCACCTGCCGGAACCCCTCGGTCGTGACCAGCCCGACCCGCGCTCCCCTGCCCTGCAGGATCGCGTTGGTCGCGACCGTGGTGCCGTGCAGCACGTGCGCGACCTCGGCCGGCTCGATCCCCGCGTCCCGGCACACCTTGCGGATGCCGTTGAGGACGCCCTCGGACTGGTCCGCCGGAGTGGACGCCGTTTTGGCGCGGTGGCTGACGCCGGTCTCCTCGTCCACCAGCAGCACGTCGGTGAACGTGCCTCCTACATCGACGCCTAGGCGATAACCCATGTCGGTCTCCCGATGCCGTACCTGCTCTAGATGGCTCCGCGCTCGGCCAGCGCGGCGATCTCTTCTTCTCCGAGGTCCAGGAGGCCGCCGTACACCTCCCGGTTGTGCTCGCCGAGCGCGGGACCGGCGTGCCGCACCGATCCCGGCGTCTCGCTGAGCTTGGGGAATGCGTTGTGCATCGGGAGCTCCCCGAAGTCCGGGTGGACGAGCCGCACGATGGCCTCGCGGGCCGCGAAGTGCGGGTCGTCGAACATGTCCTTGGCCGTGTAGATGCGGCCGGCGGGGACACCGCCCTCGTGCAGCGTCTCCAGCAGGGCCTCGGTGCCGAGCGTCGCCGACCAGGCGGAGATCAGCTCGTCCAGCTCGGCCATGTTGCGGCCCCGGTCGGCGTGCCCGGCGAACCGGGGGTCCTCGGCCAGCTCGGGGCGGCCCATCGTCTTCGCGAGGCGTCCGAACACGGTGTCCTGGTTGGCGGCGATCAGGATCATCTCGCCGGACGCGGTCGGGTAGACGTTGCTGGGCGACACGTTCGGCAGCACCGAGCCGGTGCGCTCGCGCTGGTAGCCGGCCACGGCCCACTCGGGCAGCAGCGACTCCATCATCGCCAGCACCGCCTCGTAGATCGCCGAGTCGACGATCTGCCCCCGGCCGGTGTTGCTCCGGTGGTGGACGGCGACGAGCGCGCCGATCGTGGCGAACACGGCGGCGAGCGAGTCGCCGAGCGAGATCCCCGCGCGGGACGGCGGGTTCTCCGGGTCGCCCGTGACGTACCGGATGCCGCCCATCGCCTCGCCGATCGACCCGTACCCGGCGCGCGGCGCGTACGGGCCGCTCTGCCCGAAACCGGACACGCGGACGAGGATCAGCCCCGGGTTCGCCTCGCGGAGCGCGTCGAAGTCCAGGCCCCAGCGCTCCAGCGTGCCGGGGCGGAAGTTCTCCACGACGATGTCGGCCCGCTCGATGATCCGCCGCGCCAGGTCCTGGCCCTCGGCGGTGCGCAGGTTGCAGGTCACCGACTTCTTGTTGCGCGCCACCACCGGCCACCACAGGGACTTGCCGTGCGGCTTCTCCCGTCCCCACTGGCGCATCGGGTCGCCCGCGCCCGGCGACTCCAGCTTGATCACCTCGGCGCCGAAGTCGCCGAGCAGCTGGCCGCAGAAGGGGCCGGCGAGCAACTGCCCCATCTCCACCACGCGCAGGTCGGCGAGCGGTCCCCGGGCGTCCTGAGCGGCGCCGTCGTGCGTTGACATCTAGCGGATCCTCGTTTCGGTGTCGTCGTCTGGGTCGTCTGCGGGGCGGCGGGAGGCGCGGAGGAGGACGGCCTTCGCGGCGAGCACGTGCGCCCGCATCACCGACTCGGCCCAGGTGCCGTCGCCCGCCCGCAGCGCGGCGGCCAGCTCCCGGTGGTGCGCCGAGCTGCGGGCCAGGTCGTCCGGCGAGTACCGGTGGAAGGTGCGCATCACCAGCGGCAGCTGGACGACGGCGTTGAGCATCGACACCAGCCGGGCGCTCGCCGCCGCGGCGCGGACGATGCCGTGGAACTCGGCGTTCAGCTCCGCGACGCGGTCGAGGTCCTGGCCGTCGCCGGGGCCCGCCGCCCGCTCCATGAGGCCGCACAGCTCGTCCATGCGGTCCACGTCCTTCGGCTCGATCCGGGTGGCGGCCCGCCGCGCGGCGGCGCCCTCCAGCAGCATCCGCAGGTCGTAGATCTCCTCCAGGTCCTCCGGCGTCCAGTCGGGGACGCGGGCGCCGCGGTGCGGCAGCACCTCGACCAGTCCCTCGACCTCCAGCCGGCGCAGCGCCTCCCGGACCGGCGTCCGGCTGGAGCCGGTCTGCTCGGCCAGCTCGGCCTCGCCGAGCCGTGCCCCGGGCGGGTGGACGCCGTCCAGGATGTCGGCGCGCAGCCGTGTGTACACACGGTCCACGGCACGGACCATCCGAACCTCCTCAGCGGTCGATTGCATGCAAGATAAGCATTCCGGTCGCTTGACACAAGGGTTCTGCCTGGCCGATTCTCGGCATGTCGTCAGATTGCATACAAGGGAAGGGCCCATGGCGGACGTCGAAGTCATCGAGGTGGGGCCCAGGGACGGGCTGCAGAACGAGGCCGCGATCCTGCCCACCGCCGACAAGGTGCGGCTCATCGAGCGGAGCATCGCCGCCGGGCTGCGGCGGATCGAGGCGGTCAGCTTCGTCAACCCCAAGCGCGTCCCGCAGATGGCCGACGCGGAGGCCGTGATGGAGCGCGTCCCCCGGCCGGACGGGGTGCGCTACGCGGGGCTCGTCCTCAACCCGCGCGGCCTCGACCGGGCGCTCGCCACCGGCGTGGACGAGGTCAACGTGGTGGTCGTGGCGACCGACGAGTTCAGCCGCCGCAACCAGGGCTGCTCGGTCGAGGAGGGGCTGGCCAACTGGGCGCGGATCGCCGCCGACGCGCGCGCCGCCGGGCTGTTCCGCAGCGTCACGATCGCGGCGTCCTTCGGCTGCCCGTTCGAGGGCGAGGTGCCGGCCGAGCGCGTCCTCGACCTGGTGCGGCGGATCGCCGAGAGCGAGCCCGACGAGATCGCGCTGGCCGACACCATCGGCGTCGGCGTCCCGACGCAGGTGCGCGCGCTGCTGACCGGCGCCGCCGAGATCGCGCCCGGCGTGCCGCTGCGCTGCCACTTCCACAACACGCGCAACACCGGCTACGCGAACGCGCTGACCGCGCTCGACCACGGGGTGAGCGCGCTGGACGCGAGCACCGGCGGGTTCGGCGGCTGCCCGTTCGCGCCCGCCGCGACCGGCAACATCGCGACCGAGGACCTGGTCTACGCGCTCGACCGGATGGGCGTCAGGACCGGCGTCCAGATGGCCCCGGTGACGGAGACGGCGGCCTGGCTGAGCGAACGGCTGGACAGCCCCGTGCAGGCGCTGCTCGGCCGCGCCGGGCCCTTCCCCGCGTCCTGACGGGCGCGGCCCGGCGGCCGGTCACCATTCGGGGCGCGTGCCGTCCCGCTGCAGGAACTCCAGCCGGTTGCCCAGGTTGTCGAAGGCGTAGAAACGGCGGTGGCCTGGGAAGGCGTCGTCCCAGGCCACCTCGGTGCCGTGCTGCGCCAGCCGTTCGGCGAGGGCGTCCAGGTCGTCGACGCGGATGCCGGGATGCGCCTTGCGGGCGGGGCGGAAGTCCTCCTCGACGCCGAGATGGATCTCCAGCGCGTCCGCGCGCACCCAGAGCCCGCCACGCGCGGCGAGCACCGGCGGTTTCGCGATCTCCCTCATGCCGAGGGCGTCCACATAGAAGGCGCGGCAGGCGTCCTCACTGCCGGGCGGGATCGCGATCTGCACATGGTGCACGGCGAAGGCGAACGGCGACGCGTGGTCCGGTCCGTAGCCCTGCGCTGAGATCTCTGTCATGATCACATCATCGCGCGGGTGAAGTAGGCCCGGATGACGGTTCTGCCGGGTTCTGTCCGGATGCGGACGAAGTCGGCGAGCTTATGGACGAGCAGCAGCCCCCGCCCGCCGATCGAGTCGGGCGGCACTGGGCGCCGGCCCGCCAGCGGGTCGGCGATATGGCCCGCGTCGCTGACCTCGATGACGAGGTGGGTGGCGTCGTGCCAGACCCACAGCACCCCGGCGCCGCCGCCGTGCTCTATCGAGTTGGCGGTCAGCTCGCTGGCGACGAGCTCGGCGTCCTGGATCCGGTCCTCGTCGAGCCCGGCCTCGGCCGCGCCCTCGACCACCAGCGCCCGCGCCGCCTTCAGCGCGGCGGCGTCGAAGGGCAGCCGCCGCGGGCGCGCGGCCCGCTCGGCGGGCGGCGCCTCCGTGTCCGGCGGATCGCCGACGCGCTCCCCGCTGCCGGTCATGGCGTCCTCCGAGCGCACTCGTTGCCCCAGGGCAAGCGTCCATGGTCCCCTTCGCGAGCGAACGGCGAGGCCCGCCCAACGGGGGTCTTCCCTGATCACCGGCACGTTAGACGGGACCTTTCAGGTTCGGCATGCCCCGCCGCGCCCCGCGCCCGGCGGCGAGGTCGCCAAGCGGAGGGACGCCGGGGGTACTGCCTTTACCGCATTTTTCGCACACTGGGAGGAAACCTCATCGAGTGCCAGGGCCCCCGGGCCTCCCGACCAGCGTGAGGAACGCGTTCCCGTGGATTCCACCGCACCCGCGAACGGCGGCGCCCCCGCGAGCGGCGGCGCGGGCGGCGCCGGCGCGCCCGACCGCACCCTCCGGCTCGGCGGCCGCCCGCTGCCCGTCGCCGGACCCGCCCGCATGTACGTCTGCGGGATCACCCCGTACGACGCGACCCACCTCGGCCACGCCCGCACCTTCGTCTGGGCGGACATCGCCGCCCGCGTCCTGCGGCACGCCGGCGGGACCGTGCGCGTCTGCCGCAACGTCACCGACGTCGACGACGTGCTCGACCAGGCCGCGCACCGCGCCGGCAGCCCCTACGACAGCTTCGCCGCCGTCCAGCAGTACTACTTCGAACGCGACCTCGACCTGCTCGGCGTCCACGCCGTCGACCACCAGCCGCGGGCCCACAACCACGTCCGGGAGGTCATCGCGCTCGCGCAGGGGCTCCTCACGTCCGGCCACGCCTACCTGCGGGACGGCGCGGTGCTCTTCCGCGGCGCCGACGTCCCCGGCCGCGTCGGGCTCGGCGAGGACGAGGCCCGCGCGCTGCTGGCCGAGTACGGCGACGACCCCGGCGACCCCGCCAAGGAGCACCCGTTCGACGTCGCCGTCTGGCGGCCGTCGCGCGCGGGCGAGCCCGCCTGGCCCAGCCCGTGGGGCCCCGGCCGCCCCGGCTGGCACGCCGAGTGCGCCGCGATGGCCATGACCATCTTCGGCCCCGCCGTCGACCTGCACGGCGGCGGCGCCGACCTGCGCTTCCCGCACCACGCCTACGAGGCCGCCATGGCCGAGGCGCTGACCGGCGTGCGGCCCTTCGCCCGCGCCTGGCTGCACGTGGGCGTCGTCCGCCGGGACGGCGAGAAGATGGCCAAGTCCACCGGGAACCTGGTGCTCGTCTCCGACCTCGTCCCCGACCACCCGGCCGTCGCCGTCCGGCTCATGCTCATCACCGCGCCCTGGCGGGAGCCCTGGGACTACACCCCGGAGGCCCTCGACGAGGCCGCGGCCGTCCTGGACCGGCTCCACACCGCCGCCGGGCGCCGCCCCTCCTCCGCCACCGCCGAGGAGGCCGTCACGCAGGCGCTTCTCGACGACCTCGACGTCCCCACCGCGCTGGCCATCGCCCAACAGGACGGCGCCGGGTCAGCACGGCTCGCCCTCCACCTGCTGGCACTCGCCTGACAGGGCTCGCTAGGCGCGGATCACCCGGACGCCGGCCTCGGTGAACGCCGCGACCTCCGCGTCCGGCACCGTCTCGTCGGTGACCAGGACGTCGATGGCGCCGACGGGACAGATCCGGGCGAACGCCCGGTGCCCGACCTTGGAGCCGTCCGCCACCACGACGACCTGCTCGGCGCGCTCGGCCATCAGCCGGTTCACGTCGGCCTCGCCCTCGTTGTGGCAGGTCGCGCCGTGCCGGGCGTCCACCCCGTTCACCCCGATGATCGCCACGTCCAGCGTCACCTGGTCGAAGATCCCGGTGGCCAGCGGGCCGGTCAGCTCGTAGGACTGCGGCCGCGGCACCCCGCCGGTCAGCACGATCTTCACATGCGGCCGGACGGCCAGCTCGTTGCCGATGTTCAGCGCGTTCGTCACGATCGTCAGCGCCGGCGTCGCGCCCTCGGCGTGCAGGTCGGCGCGTGTCGCGAGGACCCGGGCGACCTCCGAGGTCGTCGTCCCGCCGTTCAGCCCGATGATCGACCCGGGCACCGCCAGCTCGGCGGTCGCCGCCGCGATCCGCTGCTTCTCCGACGCGTGCCGCGCCGCCTTGTAGCGCAGCGGCAGGTCGTAGCTGACGCTCTGCGCCACGGCGCCGCCGCGGGTGCGGGCCAGCATCTGCTGCTGCGCGAGCTGGTCGAAGTCGCGGCGGATCGTCGCCGCCGACACCCCCATCCGCCGGGCCGCCTCCTCCACCGTCAGCCGGCCCGCGTCCGCGAGCAGTTCGAGCAGCGCGTTCCAGCGCTCGTGCCGGGACACACCGGCCCCCTTTCCGGCGTGCGGGGAACCGTCCGGGGCGAAGGTCATCCGAGGATTCTAGCCTGCGCGCCCCTGGCCTTACCTGCACGTTCCCGCGGTGGAACAATCAGCAATGATCAGCGGCGAGCAGCGAAGGAGTCCCATGTCGAAGCCGGCCCCCGGGCTGACCCTGACCAACGCCCGCATCGTCCTGCCGGACGGCGTCCGGCACGGGGACCTGCACATCGCCGACGGCAAGATCGCCACCGCCGCCGCGGGCGAGGAGATCGACCTCGCCGGGCGCCACGTCGTCCCCGGCTTCGTGGACATGCACGTCCACGGCGGCGCGGGCGTGTCGTACCAGCGTCCCGACGGGGCCGACCGCGCCGTGTCCTTCCACCTGGCCCACGGCACCACGACCACGATGGCGAGCCTGGTCACCGGCGACGCCCGCGAACTCGCCGACGCCGTCACCGGCCTCGCCGACCTCGCCGCGGACGGCCTGATCGCCGGGATCCACCTGGAGGGCCCCTACCTGTCCCACGACCGCTGCGGCGCCCACGACCCGGCGCTGCTGCGCGACCCCGACCCCGCCGAGTTCCAGCGGCTCGTCCGGCTCGGCCGCGGCCACCTGCGCATGATCACCGTCGCGCCGGAGCTGCCGGGCGGCCTCGACCTCGTCCGGGACGCCGCCGCCGCCGGCGTCATCGCCGCCGTCGGCCACACCGACGCCGACGGCGCCACCGTCCGCGCCGCCTTCGACGCCGGCGCCCGCGTCGCGACGCACCTGTTCAACGCCATGCGGCCGCTGCACCACCGCGAGGGCGGACCGATCGCCGCCGCGCTGAACGACCCCCGCGTCACCGTCGAACTGATCAACGACGGCGTCCACGTGGAGCCCGCCGTGGCGCGGCTGGCGTTCGCCGCCACCCCCCGCGTCGCGCTGATCACCGACGCCATGGCCGCCACCGGGATGGGCGACGGCGCCTACCGCCTCGGCGTCATGGACGTCGAGGTCCGCGACGGCCGCGCCGTCCTCGCCGGCGGGACCTCCATCGCCGGCAGCACGATCACCATGGCGGACGCGTTCCGCCTCGCCGTGACGAGCCTCGGCCTGCCGATCGAGGACGCCGCCCGCGCCGCGTCCCTCGTCCCCGCCCGCGCGCTGGGCCTGGACGACCGCACCGGCTCCCTCGAACCCGGCAAGGACGCCGATCTGGTCGTCCTCGACGACGACCTCCGCGTCGACTGGGTGATGAAGCGGGGACGCCGGGTGTGACGATCGTCCCGGGTGCCCGAATTCTCGGCGAGAATTGATGGCGTCCAGACGTCCGACAAGGGAATCATGGAACCGTGGAACGTCTACGGGGATGGCCGGTCACGCTGACCGAGGGTCCCGTCGGGCTGCGCCCGCTGCGGCACCGCGACGCCGCCGCCTGGCGCGAACTGCGCGTCCGCAACGCCGACTGGCTCCGCCCCTGGGAGCCCACCAACCCGGAGACGCCGCTGTTCCGCAGCGGCCTCGGGCCCTACGTCAGCATGGTGCACACCATGCGCCGCGAAGCCCGGCAGGGCCTCGCCCTGCCCTGGGTCGTCACCCACGACGACGAGTTCGCCGGCCAGCTCACCATCGGCGCGATCGTCTGGGGTTCCGCCCGCTCCGCGCAGATCGGCTACTGGGTCGACAAGCGAGTGGCCGGACGCGGCGTCATTCCCACCGCCGTCGCCCTCGCCGTCGACCACTGTTTCTTCACCGTCGGCCTGCACCGCCTCGAAGCGAATATCCGCCCGGAGAACACCGCCAGCCGCCGCGTCGTCGAAAAGCTCGGATTCCGCGAAGAGGGAATTCGGCGCCGCCACCTGCACATCGACGGCGCCTGGCGCGACCACATCTGCTACGCCCTCACCGTCGAGGACGTCCCCGGCGGCCTGCGCGCCCGCTGGCTCGCCGACCGCAAACAGGCATTTCCCCGAGGCGGCTGAGCCGCCCGTGACTTTCCGGCCGTAAGAATCCTGCGAACGAGAAGGCCGGGCAAACGGAGAGTAACGGCGAGATCGATCTCGCGACACACCGCCCCTTATGCTCGTCAACCTCTGACAGCCCCTCGTACCGTGCGGGGCGTGACCCTGCTCCCATTGCACGTTCGCGCGCCGAAAGTCGGCCCGCCTACTGAGCGTGCCCTGGGACGGTGGGGCCGGTGAGCAGCACCGTTCTGTACCTCGCCATCGTCGCCGTCTGGGCGGTCGTCCTCGTGCCCATGTGGCTGCGCCGCGACACCGAGGCGTCCGGGATCTCCCGCCTGCTCCACAAGCGCGACGACGAGGCCGAGGAGCCCGAGGAGACCGCGGCCCCCGAACCCCGCCGCCGCGTGACCCGCGCCACCGTCATCGCCCGGCGCCGCCGCCGCACGACGGGCCTGGCCGCCCTGCTCGTCACCGCCGGTGCCGTCGTCGCGTCCGGCGTCGCCCCCTGGTGGGTCACCCTGCCCCCGGCCGCCCTCCTGGCCGGCCACCTGGTCCTGCTCCGCGTGGCCGTGGGCATGGACGCCGCCCGCCGCCGCGCCGCCGCCGAGGCCGCCCGCGCCGCCGCCGCCCGCGCCCGGGCCCTCGAAGCCCGCCGCGCCGCCGAGGAGGCCGAACCGGCCGAGGTCATCGAACTCGTCACCCCCGACGAGGTCTTCGACCAGTACGCCGACGACCGCCGAGCCGTCGGCGAGTAACCGATGCGCGAGCACCCCCGGATGTTTGCTAACCTTACGGAGTCGTTGGGGCTGTAGCGCAGTCCGGTAGCGCACCTCGTTCGCATCGAGGGGGTCAGGGGTTCAAATCCCCTCAGCTCCACCAACGAATACGCAGGTCAAGGGCCTGATCGGAGCATAATCCGATCAGGCCCTTGATCGTTTGTCATCAAGACCAACCGGCACCAGATGACAAACCCCGGCGGGCTACGTCTCACCTCTCCGCCACTCGGCGACTCCCGTGGCTCCGGCGCAGCTCGGACTGCCCGTCCCCCGCTGGCATGTCGCACAACAAGTCAGCGTGCGATCCCAGCGGCGTTCTACGCCGACGGCGCAACTTCGATATCCACGCCGACGCATCGAAGGCATCGGCAGGAGAAGCGTCACGTTTTGCCTGGGCTCCCAGCCACGGGCTCAAACAAGGCTGCCCTTCCAGCTCCAGAGTGAGCCCGCTCAGCAACCCCGTCGTTGTGAAGCTCTAGTCCGTCCACACAAGGTGCTCTCCTGGTCAACCTGAATAGGGACCATGCAGGACGCCTCTCTGCCAGCATCAGACAGGTCGGGAGTTACCTCGGCATGGAACCTGCGGGCACCTCGCACGGCACCAGCCGATGCCGCTCGACGAGTCCACCGGTCGAGGGTCACGCACTCCTCGAGACTCCTGCCCGTAGGCACTCAGAAGTCGAACGATCGCCAATTCGCGCCGGTCGCAGCCTGAGCCGGGGGTCGCGGGCCGAGCGCCGTCGGCAGCGAGGTTAGGCGCCTCGGGGACGACGCCTAACCTCGCCGACGCCTCGGCCGCCATGCCGTGACGGTTCATGTCGCGTCGATGACGGCGAAGACGACCTTGCCAGCGTCCTCAGCAAGGGCGCGGATGCCCCAGCAGCGGGCGTACTGATCGACGATGAACAGCCCCCTGCCCGTCTCGCTGCCCGCGTCCGTCTCCAGCATGCGCGGCAGGTCGTTGGTCGCGTCTTGGACTTCCATCCACAGCGCGCCGTCCTCGGTGCGGTCCAGCCGCAGCGTCACGTCGCCGTCCTTCTCGGACGCGTAGCGGAGCGCGTTGGTGACCAGCTCGCTCGCCACCAGGCACGGAACGAAGTCATCCATGCCGTACTGACCGGTGAACAGACGTACGAACTCCCGGACCTCCGCGACGACCTGTAGATCCTGCTTCACTGCCATCTCGCTCGCGTATGCCGCATGGCCCATGACCTCTCCTCACTGTGTGTGTTGAACAACACACATTGAGCCACTATCCGGGCTACCGTTTGACTTGCCGCACTCAAGTGGCGTCGAGCGGTAAGCAGCACAAACAAGCAGCAAGTTGCCGAGAGGAGAAAAGGATCATGGCGCCGGTACGACGTCAGCGCCCCAGGGAGTCAGCTGCGCTCATCGCCTTCGGTCGGCAGATGCGCCGGCTACGGGAGGGCAAGGGCATCAAACAGGAGACGATCGCCCATCTCACAAAGGTCAGCCCCGCCCAGGTGAGCCGCATCGAGGCGGGGAAGAAGCGCGCCACGCGGCCCTTTGTCGAGATCATCGACGACCACCTGGAGGCAGGCGGAGCGCTGATCACTCTGTGGGAGGACCTGAACAAGGACGGTCACCCTGTGCCGGTCTGGTTCGACTGGCCGCAGATGGAGGGTGATTCGGTGATGCTGGTCTGCTGGGAGCACGGCGTGATCCCTGGACTGCTACAGACACCGGATTACATGTCGGTCCTGCTGAAGGGCAACCAGGAGGCGATGGACCTCCGCCTGCGACGTCAATCCATCCTCACCAGGGACGATGGAACTCCTCCCACGCTCTTTGTGCTGCTGCTCGACGAGCACGCCCTTTACCGGCAAGTCGGTACCGCCGAGACGATGAAGGACCAGCTGGAGCACCTGCTCACCATGGGCATGTTGCCGAACATCACGATCCAAGTAGTCTTGGCAAGCGGTGAGCACACCGGCAACTCGGGTGACTTCATGATTGCAACGATGGAGGACCGCAGCGAGGTTGCCTACGTCGAGACGGCCATCCGCGGCATCGCAACGGACAACCCGACGGACCTGGCCACTCTGGCACGAACTCTGATCGAGCTTCGTGCACGAGCACTCACGGAAGATGCGTCGCGCGAGGTCATTAGGAAGGCAATAGAAAAATGGACCTGAGCAACGTTACTTGGCGCCGGAGCAGCCGCAGCACCTCAAGCGGAGGCAACTGCGTCGAACTAGCGGACGTGACCAATGCGGTGGTGGCAGTACGAGACAGCAAGGACCCGGACGGCCCCGTCCTCCTCCTGACCCACACGGCCCTGCGCACAGCCGTCCAATCCGCCGCCAACACCCACTGACAATCCGCCCCCCACCCTGCCAGCGTGACGGCCCACGCGTCTGAACGTCCGGTATCGACGTCTGCGGCGCCTCCGCCGAGCACCGCAGGCACCACTGTCAGCGGCTTCCTACTCAAGTTGGCACACGTCTTCGAGGTGAGTCGAGCAGGCGTGATCTGCAGCAGATCAGCAGACACTCGACGGTGGCGAAGCAAAGAGGTGAAGATTTATGACTACGGTCGTGGAGCACATCCATAGCACGGATGCGGCGATCTGTCGGAACATCGACTCGCTGCCGGATCAGCGCGCTCTACTGTCACAGAACGTGCTTGCTCAGCTTCGGAACCTGGTCGAAGGCGTCGCCGTCCGTCTACACACGGGCACGGATGATGCTGAGTACAACTACGCGACAATCAATCCAGGACTCGATTTCGTCAAGGCTAAGGCCAGGCTGAACTTCCTCGGAAAGTTCCACAAGCTTATTCAGATCAGTGCGTCTCACTACACGCTGGACGGGGACGCCTCCGAGCGCTTGATGCTCAAGTATTACGAGTACCTCCTGCGTATCCGCGCCCTGCTAGGTGACAGCTGCGGGATTTCCGTGCTGGCAAACCTGGAGTCGTTCCCGGTCGATCTCGACCCGTCGCTGCGCGAGTACCATGAGAAGATCGCTGCCCGGATCGAGGCGCTGCGTTCGACGGGGTCGGGTAGTGGAACGCGGCATCGCTACTACATCCATAAGACGCGCCCGTTCTTCGTCGGCGGACGTATCTACTACGAGGTCACCTTTTACCGAGCCGTCAACCAGGTCAGCAAGTTCGACCGCATGATCGCATTCACCGACATCGACATGACCGATAAGTACTCGGCGATGCTGACGCTCCAGCGTGACTCGATCGAGGTCCTCGATCAGAGGATGCCGATCACGATCATTGGCGAGTGGGAGGTGTCGATCCGGCCGTGCGAGTTCAACAACTTCGCGCGCCTCCTGGGTATTACTACCAATGTTCGGACTAATTCCACCGAGTACGGTTACTTGATGCGGGGCCTTACTGTGGACTCGGGCAGTCTGCTCGACCTCATCGACATGCCCGACGACAAGTACACGGCGACCAAGGCCGAGGGCACCGTCGGTGTCAACAAGGCGCAAATCTTCCCGGTACTGGACGAAGCACGCCGCATCGTGCGGTCGGCCGCTCCGGGGCACAACGTCATCCGCTACCTCATGCTTCGGATGCACAACCAGGTGCTTAGGCTGCAGCACAACTGGGAGAGCTGCGGCCCTCTGTCCGGGCTGAACCTGCTCTACGGCTGCATCCCGTTCGACCAGATGCCCTTCTGTACCTCACTGCCGGGACACAACCCACGCTACTGGGACCTCGTTGAGAGCCTCGACATGACCGGTCGAAAGCACGAGTTGCTCGCCCGGCGAGTGCGAAACAACGTCGACCGTCACGGAATGCTCTACACCCCCGTCGCCGATCTTGAGGAGTTCGGAGACGTCGCCGAGTTGATCGCCACCTACAACGGCTCGCTCTACTACAAGCACACTGGACGTCAGCTGGTGCAGGACAAGGGCCAGGTTTTCCTCCGCGGGTACGAGGATGACACTGTCAGCATTGTCGAGAAGCTGCGGAAGTATGCCTCGTCAGGGGTCGATGGCTACACGGTAGCTATCGAGCGCTGGCTGGATGAGGCACCTCGCGGTATCGACGACGATGCCAAGAGGGACGCGCTCGCCCGTCTGTTCAGCCAGTCGAAGGTGGCCCTGGTCTACGGCGCGGCCGGCACGGGCAAGTCCACGATGGTCGATCACATCGCGAACTACTTCAACGACAAGGCCAAGCTCTTCCTGGCTCACACCAACCCGGCGATCGACAACCTTAAGCGCAGGGTCACTGCTCAGGGCTCGACCTTCCGGACGATTAGCAGCCAGATCTACCAGGCCGCCTCGGATCTGGAGTATGACCTTCTGGTCATCGACGAGTGCAGCACCGTCAGCAATGCTGACCTGCTCAAGGTACTGGAGAAGACGTCCTTCAAGTTGCTTGTCCTAGTCGGCGACGTCTTCCAGATCGAGTCGATCCAGTTCGGCAACTGGTTTAGCATCATCCGGTCGTTTATCCCCAGCGCTTCGGTGTTCGAACTGACGACTCCGTTCCGAACCACCAGCGAGTCGCTCCTGGGTTTCTGGGGCAAGGTACGCAATCTCGAGGACGACATCGCCGAGGCCATCGCCCGTAACGGCTACTCGACCGTGCTCGACAGGTCTCTGTTTAAGCCTCAGCGCCACGACGAGATCATCCTGTGCCTTAACTACGACGGGCTCTATGGCATCAACAACGTCAACCGTTTCCTTCAGAGCGGCAACCCGAACCCTGCGACGACCTGGCGTGTCTCCACCTACAAGGTCGGCGATCCTGTCCTGTTCCATGAGACCGAGCGGTTTCGGCCGGTGATCTACAACAACCTGAAGGGCCGGATCGTCCACATCGATGTTGCCCGAGGTCAGATTCAGTTCGATGTCGAACTGGACCGGCCGGTCACCAAAATCGACATCAGCGGTGGAGAACTGGAGTGGGTTGAGGGCTCGACGGTGCGCTTCTCCGTCTACGACTACGACATCAGCGACGAGGACGACGATTCGCTCAACACCTCCGTGCCGTTCCAAGTCGCCTACGCCGTCTCGATCCATAAGGCGCAGGGCCTCGAGTACGACTCGGTGAAGATCGTCATCACCGATGCCAACGAGGACGACATCACACACAGCATCTTCTACACGGCCGTCACTCGGGCACGGGAAAGCCTCAAGATCTTCTGGACGCCAGAGACCCAGCAGTCTGTGCTGAGGAGCCTTCGGCGGGGCACAAGCCCTAAGGACGTCGCAATTCTGTCGAAGCGCCGTGGACTCGCGCCCGTCGCTGGGTCCCGGCGTTCTCCGTGAGTGGAGGAGCACCCAGGCAGGGCACAGGTGGAAGGGGACGACCGGCGGCGTTCCCCAGTAGGAACATCTGCTCATGCCGCAGGGTGGGGGCGGATGATTCGGTACTGCCGATGTGCGGATGGCTCGCCTCCTCGAAGCACTCCCGCACCGCCATGCGTTCAAGAGACGTGGGGCGGTGAAATCGTCGAGCAGTTGCCGGGCAGCGTTGGCGTTGAGGGCAGGCCTACTGCCCTACCGAGGCCACCGACTCCCGCGTCCCGCGGATGCCGCCTGCGGCGGAGCGGGCGGCGTCAACGACCTGAAGCTGATCGCGGCGACCAGTCCGGGACACCGTGATCGCGCGGGCTGGCCCGCGGCCGACCGTTCCCGGCCAGGCGTGGTGTGCCGCACGCCGACCGGGTTCGGCCTGGCCAGGGTGACGGCGTCCGACACGAGATTGACATTGTCGCAACCTATGACTCATCCTGTTGGGACAAAGCTTGCGACATTCGGAGGTGGCGGCATGCGCCAGGCGGATCACACGGAGGCTGGGCGGTGGCTGATCCGGCACGGCCTGGCCGACGCCGAGCCGTCCCCGCTGCTCGTGGCGCGGCTGGCGGTGCGGCGGCGCGCCAAGATCGTCGACAGCCTCCTGCTGGCCGCGTTCCTGATCGGCGCGGCGCTCACGCACGCATTGGCGCTCCCCGTCCAGGTCACGTCCTCCTGGCGGCCGCTGCTGGTGCTGGCGGCGTTGGTGGCCGGGCTGCTGGTGGCGCAGTGGCTGCTCGGCTGGTGGGTTCGGCGCGTCGACCGGCGGGCCGGGGCGCAACTGTCCCGGCGGGTGGCCCATCCGGTCGAGCTCGGATGGCCGACGGTCCTGGGCCGGCCGTATGCCCTGTTCACGGCCGCCACCTTCACCGGCGCCCTGCTGCTCGCGGTGAGCGTGGTGCCAGTTTCGGACTCCGGCTTGCGGTCCGGGGCGATCGTCGTGCTGATCGGCCTCGCCGGCGCCGGCGCCGGCACCATCATGCAGCTGCGCCAAGTGCTGGCAAGCCCCGCCGTAGCGGAGGACGAGGCGTCGCTCACGGCCGATGTCATCATGCGGGTCGAGGACGCCCGCGCCCTCGTCACACCCGGCCTGGTGTGGTCAATGCCGGCCATCTTCCTGTACGGGGAATCGCTCGGCTGGTGGAACGCGGTCTCACTGGCGCTCGTGGTCGCGGGCGCCATCGCGCTCTGGCTGATCCAGCGCCGGACCACCGGTGTCGCGACGGCGGCACGACGGGCCATGATCAACCGATGATCGTCATCGACGCGGCCTCGCCGACGCCGCCGTATGAGCAACTCCGGGCCCAGCTCGCGAGGCAGATCCAGGACCGGTCGCTCGCCGTCGGCACGAGACTACCGACGATCCGCCGGCTCGCGGCCGACCTCGGCCTCGCCGTGAACACCGTCGGCCGGGCCTACCGGGAGCTGGAGGAGGCCGGGCTGATCGAGACGCGCGGACGGGCCGGCTCATTCGTCTCCGCCGCCGGAGAACCGGCCCGCGAGCAGGCCCGCCGCGCCGCCCGCGAATACGCGGCGGTCATCGCCAGCGTCGGCATCGATCCCACCGAGGCGATCCGGATCGTCGAGGCGGCACTGGGCCATGCTTCAAGCCCATAAGACCACCGGATACTCGTCCGGAACTGCTCAACGACCGACAACAAGAACACACTCTGCAGCCGCGAGTATGCGCTTGTTGCCAGTGGTCATGGATCGAAGGGGTTGGCTGGGCCGGAGTGTCCACTACAGGCGGGCCGGGTCAGGAAGGGCCGAGCAGGACCCAGCGGTTGCCCGCGATGTCGAGAACACTGTGATACGCCCATAGTTTCCGGTGCGCGGTGCGGTGACGAACTTGGACCCGGCTGCCGTCATGCGGGCGTAGGCGGCCTCGAAGTCGTCCACCCGGAGGAAGAACCCGACGCGTCCCGCAACTCGACCGCCGACATCGGCGGACTGCCGCTCACCGTTCGCACGCGTCAGCAGGATGCCGCCAGATCATGTCGTTCCTGGATCGCCACGCTCCGGACTGCGCCGACTCCCGACGACTGTCGATCGCGTGCGGCGCACACCGGTCAGACGATCAACTGTGCGCGTCACGCGATCAACTGCGGCCGCGCGGACGAGGCGAGGCTGGAAGGCATGTCAACGCCTCAGTCCTCGCCGCCGTCCGCCGACACTGCGCCGCCCGAGACCCCGGCACGGTCCGGCGGCTCGGCGAACTGGTCACCGATCGTCGCGCTCGCCGCCGGGATCGCGGTGCTCGTCGCAAGCGAGTTCCTCCCGGCAAGCGTGCTGCCCGCGATGGCCGCCGACCTCGGGCTCAGCGAGGGCACCGCCGGCCTGGCGGTCGCGGCGACCGCGGTCGCGGGCGCGGTCACCGCCCCCAGCATCGCGGTGCTGCTGCCGCGGACCGACCGACGCACGGTCCTGACCTGGCTGCTGGTCGCGGCGGCCGTCTCGAACCTGGCGGTGGCGGTCGCCCCCGGTTTCGCCGTCCTGCTCCTCGGCCGGCTCGTCCTCGGCGTCGCCATCGCCGGGTACTGGTCGTTCGCGTTCGGCGCCGGAACCCGCGCCTTGCCGGGACGCGACAGCGTGGTCTCAACGTCCATCGCGCTGGGCGTCACCCTCGCGACGATCGGCGGCGTCCCGTTGGCCTCCCTGCTCGGGGACGCGGTCGGCTGGCGGCTGGTGTTCGGCGTCGCGGCGGCCCTCGGCATCGTCGCCGCCCTGGCCGTGGCCCTGACGTTGCCGCCGGTGCCCCCGCACCCGGCCGCCGGACTGGCGATGCTGCGGGCGGCGCTCGCCAACCGCCGGCTGATGGCCGGGGTGCTGGGCGTGGTCCTGGTCGCGTTCGGCAACTTCGCCGCCTTCCCCTTCATCCGGGTCGCGATCGAGGACGTCGACGCGGGCGCCACGGTATGGCTGCTGCTGGCCTGGGGCGTGGGCGGGTTGGCGGGCAACCTCGCCGCCGGGCGGTTCGCGGGACGGCTGCGCGCGGTGGTCGCCGCGGCCCCGCTGCTGCTGGCCGGCGGCCTGCTGGTCACCGCGACCGCGCCGTCCCTGCCGATGCTGGCCGCGGGGGTCGTCCTGTGGGGCCTGGCCTTCAACATGGTCCCGGTCGCCACCCAGCTTTGGGTGACCCGCGTCGAGCCCGAGCGTGCCGAGTCGGCCCTGTCGTTGCAGGTCACCGCGTTCCAGGTGGCGATCACGCTCGGGTCGGCGTCAGGAGGCGCGATCCTGGACGCCCGCGGCGTGCAGGCGGCCTTCCTGCTCGGCACGGGGTTCGCCGCGGCGGCCGGGCTGCTTTTCGCCGCGCTGCGCGTCCCGCGCAGGTGACGGCTCCCGCCAAGCCTGCGGCGCGACACCGTGGTGGGACGAGAACGCCCGGCTGAAGGCGGCGCTGGAGCCGTACCCGACGGCGGACGCGATGTACTCCACCGGACGCGACGGGTCTGCGAGCAGCCGGCGCGCCTCCCGCATGCGTATCTCGCGGAGCACCTCCGCGGGTCCGCGGCCGAGTGCGCGGCGGAACCGCTCACCCAGGGCGGAACGCGACAAGTGGACCAGGCGGGCCATCCCCTCGACGGTCCACGGCTCGGCCGGACGGGCGGCCACGGCGGCCACCACCGCGGTGACGGCCTCGTCGGGAGGTCCGGCGTCGCCGCCCTGGTCCTCCTGCCAGGAGGTGGTCATCGCCGCCCCGATCAGGTTGCCGTAGCTGGAGGCGAACAGGGTCGGTCGGCACGCACGTTCGAGCGGGCACCGCGTGACGAGCGCCATGACACCGCCGTGCCGGGCGCCGAAGCCACGGACCACCAGCGGGCTGGGGAGCCGCCGGACCGGGACGGCCATGCGCAGGTCCGCACGACCAGGGCGGACTCCTCGTGCCGCCGGGACGCGGTGAGCCGGTGAGCGGTACGGGCGTCGACGAGGACGGCGTCTCCCTCGGCGAGCGACTGCGCCTCGAACGCCGTCTCAAGCGTGAACTCGCCCGCCAGCACCAGCGCCCACAGCGGGACCGGTGGTTCGGTGAGCACTGCGCCCGCAGGCAACTGGACATGGTCCATGCCCGACATCTCCCACGCCGGTTCCGGGGAGGAGGTGCCGACGTCGTCCGCCCGGGAGACATCCACGATGTTCGCCACGTGAGCTGAAGCACATAAAAGACGGCGCCCTATTCCCGCGCGCCCCTGATGGCGTCTCCAGGAGCAACGCACACCGGATGCGCTCCGCGATCCGCCGCGAGAATGTCGTGCGGCAACAGGCGGGACAGGGGACTTGACATGGGACGGGCGTATTCGTGTCGGCTTTCTTCCAGTTCGAGGAGGACGTGTGGCCCGTGACGATGGGTCCGCCGAGTCCGGTCGGGGCGGATGAGCTTCCCGAGCCACGCCGGCCAAGTCAGCCGTGTTGGTGACCTTGCTGACGGAGCCGTTGGCTGGCTGCCGCCCGAACCCGTCGTGTCCTTCCTTGGCCGGCAAGGAGGGCAAGGGCATCGTGTGATGCCAGGACTTCGACGGCCTTTCGCTGGAACCAGTCGGATGCCGAGGTGACTTGGGCGGGCGCCCATGGTTTGTCCTGGGCGATAGCAGCCAGCAGCGTCCATTCGGTCAGGCGGCGGGTGAGGAAGTCCCGCTCGCCGATGACGCCGGTCATGGTGTGGGCCCAGCCAGGAAACCGTTCGTCGGTCAGCAGGAGGCGTGCCCGGTCGTCGATGTGGCGAGCCACTGCGGCCTGTGCCATCACCGGGTCGGGATCCTGCAGGATCTCGCTCACCAACGCGGGCTCATCGTCGGCGCCCACGGCGGCCAGGGCCCGCAGGTGGCAGGCGTAGCGGCGGTGCTCGTCCGGCTCGGCGGGGCCCTCAGTGGGGCTGCTCACGCGGCCGCTTCTTCGGGACGGTCGGCGCGCGCGCCGTTGACCTCATCGATCGACGACGGCGACACGGAAGCCTGTCCGGACCGATCACCTTCGGAGGGATCGGGGACTGCGGTGAGCATCTGGGATGTGCCTTCCGGTCGACGCTGCAATCCCGGCTTGCTTGAGAACCTCGTACGATCCGGGAAGGTACACCCCGTCCCGGGCGATCCACAGGTCTCAAGCATTACTCCACATCAGGGAGCCCACAGCCTGCCGGTCACCACCACTTCTGAACAGCGGAAAGTCGACAGTTCGTCCCGCCGCTGGACACCTTTTTGACCGTTGAAGGGTTCGACGTGCACGCGGATTAAGCCGTCGCCGTTTTCGTCGGCTCCCGTAGGCTTCCGATCATGTACCGTCCGAGCGCACGCTTTAGACGTACCCACGCCGAGCGACAGGATCAACTGCTCTCGTGGAACCGGGATGACGTGGCATTCTTCGCCGCCGGAGCTTGCCACATCCTGGCGTACGCGTTCATGGAGACCTATCCGGATGTCGGCTTCCAACCTGTTGGTCTCTGGCCACGCGATGCGCCGGACCCCGGTCATGTCTACGTCACGGATGGCACCTGGGCCTTCGACCACGACGGATGGACCCCGCAGGCAGAACTTCTGAGCGCCACACGCGCTGCCGAACCGCAGAGCGGCTTTCAGCCGTGTCCGATCCACATGGATCTCGACACGTTCTGCGTGCGCTATCACCACCGGCCCCGGCAGTTCTTTGCCTTCGATCCGTGGGAGCGGGCTATACGGTACATCGCCCAGTTTCCCGCCCCGCACGCTCACGCCAATGCCAACAACAGGTGGGTCGCGAGCGAGTCAGCGGACAATCAACGCCCATCGGGATAGAAGTTCGGGTCGTTTTCGTCAGGGCTAACCGGTGCGTACTGGCGCAACTCGCCATCCCTCAGCATCCACAGTCTGAAGAACGACTCCTCCTGGTCCATCACGAAGACTTGCAGCGCGTTGGGGCACCGCCAGGGCATCTGCGCGATGTGATCTAGGACTGCGTTCAAGTCGGCATGATTGAGCGCGCCGGCCCACACCTCGCGCTCCGGATACTTCCATCCTCCCCATGCCGAGTCCCGCCCAGTGGTTTCACCGAGAAAGCCGACACCACGTTCCGGCGTATCCCACCCCCGCGGAGCTTCCCTCCTCAGCCACTCGCTGAGCGACTCCACATGCGTGCGGTCTTCCATATCTACCGACACCATCACGTTGGCCACCCAGCTCACATCCCGATTGTCCACCCGGTCGCCCCACCAGAGCGACCCGAACCCACTGGAACCGCTCGCAACATCGGAGGTACGTCACGGCGTGGACCAGGCAGAGGTGAGCTGACAGGCGCCCCGCGCACGTTGCTCGTTGATCGCCAGCAATGCCGAGCTAGGCAGCGCCAGCGGCATGTGCGGCGGCTCAAAGCACGGGGTCGGCACCGCCGAAGCTGACGACAACGGCCCCGCACGTCGAGCACCCGCGGAAACCGCCAGACACCGTTTACCTCGGCGAACGCGCTGCCAGCAAGGTGGGTGCCACTTCTGAAAGGCGGACGGTCACTGGAGCAGGCTGCATGCGCCGGTGATTTCTCCAGTGTCGATGAGGTCGCGGATGGTGTCAGCCATGGCGCGAAAACCTGGCCGGCTGATGATGACCAGGTCTGAGCACCAGAAGTACAGCCCTCCCAGACTCTCACCGGTCTCCTGTCGGCGGCGCATGGCCTTCTCTACAGCCGCGAGCGTCATGAAGGTCGCGTAGCGGCGGGTGCCATCGGGGAATCGGACCGTGGCATCGGCTTCTTGCGCCGTCAGCGGGTCCTGCCCCTCCCACCGAGGGATCACCAACTCGAACGAGGGATCGACGACGCGGAAGAAGCCTCCGTCCACCCGGATATCGATCACGCCCCGATGCTAACGCTGGTGCGAGCAACATCTGTTTGACGAGTACGGACAGTCCCGGACGCCTTCGGTCTTGCTATGGGTCAGAAGTTTTGAGCTGAGGCCCTCGGGCTCAAGAAAGCGGCCAACAGTGGCTTTGCTGTGCAGCGCACGTTGGCGCCTTGGCTGACTGTCGATGCGAGGTACGTGACCGTCGCCCAGAGGACATCTTGTGGTGCGTGCTGAGGGCTGGGTGACTGGAGGCTCACACCCGATGCGGACGGTGCGTCCGAGGTATCCATGTGGAGGAGCGGATGACGGGGCTTTCGGCGCAGCTTCCGGCGCTCGTGGGTGTGGTGGTGGGTGCGGCGTCGTCGTACCTGGCTACTTCGGCGACCGAAAGAGCCCGCTGGAAACGGCAGACACGGGTGCGTTGGGACGAGCAACGCGCCATCGTGTACACCGAGTACGGTCATGCGGTCATCCGTTGTGTAGCTCTCGCACGCAGAGTCGCATCCGGACGCGGCGTCGGCCACTACCCGCATCCGCTGACTCTCGATGACGGCAGGACCGAACTGTCGGCCGCAGAAGCTGAGCGCGAGGTTCGGTGGGAGTCGGTTCTGCTGCTGGGCTCGGCAGAGGCGATCCTTGCGGCAAGGTTGTGGCATCGGACCGTATGGACGCTACGACGAGCGGCATTGGGCGAACTGGACACGGATTGGTCTTCGACGCTCGCCGAAGCCGGCCATCGGCGCCGGGCCTTCTACGAGGCGGCGCGTCGAGATCTCGGTGTCGAGGGATCGCTGCCCGACGTGGGAGATGAGGGACTCTGACATGCGCGGGAGAGTGCGCATAATGCGGATATGCCTCCTTGGCGCAGCGTCCCCCCTCGGGCCAGACTCGCCGTTATCGGCGTGCTGTACGCGATGGCGCTCCTCTTCGCGCTGATGGCCTTGAGCGAGTACTCGGCGGGCGCGCACCTCCGGCAGGCGCATGCTCGGACCTGGGCGACGGTGGTCGCAAAGAGCACGAGCAGCAAGTACGGAACGGACTACGGGCTGACCTTCACCGACCAATCGGGGCGGGCTCGCACGGTGCGGACCAGCGGACTGACTTCCGGATACAAGGTCGGCGACCGCCTGGAGATCTACTACACCCTCGACAAGCCATCGGAGGTAAGCGCGGTTCGAGAGGGCAGCCCTGGAGCAGTGCAATTCCGCACGGCGATCACATCTGCGGCGGTCTCAGGCACCTGCCTTGTCTTGGCGGTCGGCCTGACGGTCGCGCGTTTCCGCCGCAACCGTTCAGGGCGTGGCCCCTTCCATGGCTACGCTCCGGTGAGTCCAGCAGGCAGTTCCGTCCGAGAACTCCGCAGATTCGGCAGATCCTGAAGCTGTAGCTGGATCGAGCACCAGAGGCGCACAGCGACTTACGTGGGCGAACGATGGCGCCCTGGGGTGGCCGGGGTGGGGGGTTGTGGGGGCGGGGGCCGGGCGGTTGCGTCGAGGGACGGGGGCGGGTCTTCTCGGTTTTGCGGCGATTGGGAGGGGTGAGGCCGACCCGGGTTTTGGGTCGGCCTCTGGGGTTAGGCGACGGCGGTTGCTTCTAGTTCGACCATCAAGGGTGGGAGTGCCAGGCGGGTCACGCCCAGCATGGTGGTGGTCGGGGCTACTCCGGCGGTGGCGAGGCGGGAGGCCAGGACGGCGTAGTGCTGGAAGAGTTGGTCGACGTCGGTTGTGTAGACGTTGAGTCGGATGAGGTTTTCCAGGGTCATGCCGGCCTCGTCCAGGACGGTCTCCAGGTTGTCGAGGCTCAGGGTCAGTTGTGCCTTCATGTCGTCGGGGTGCTGGGGGTTGCCGTCGGCGTTCATCGCGGTCTGGCCGGAGATGTAGAGGGTTCGGGTCTCACCGGAGACGGCTTCGGCCTGGTTGTAGCCCATCTGGACTGACCACGGCCAGGGGTTGACCGGCGTGCGCTCTATGGTCATTGCGGCTCCGTTCGATGGGAGTAGTCGGCTCTGGTGGCCGACGTGGTGAGAGCCTGCCAACTAATCACGACATCCTGTGTCATGTATTCGCTAGGGTTTTCGGGTGCGTGCCGACCGGTTGGTTTCGCTGGTGCTGCTGCTGCGCCGGCGCGGTCGGTTGTCCGCGGCCACGCTTGCTCGCGAGCTGGAGGTGTCCACGCGGACCGTCCTGCGGGACATCGAGGCGTTGTCGGCGGCCGGGGTTCCCGTGTACGCCGAGCGCGGGCGGCATGGGGGTTTTGAGCTGCTGCCCGGTTTTCAGACGGAGCTCACCGGGCTGAACCACGATGAGGCGCTGGCGCTGCTGATCGCCGGGTCGCGGCGGGGCGCGCAGGCGTTCGGGCTCGGGTCGGCGCTGGCGTCGGCCATGCTCAAGGTCGTTGACGCGCTTCCGGAGAGCCAGCGGGACGTTGCGGCGGGGGCGGCTCAGCGGTTGCTCATCGACCCGGAGATCGACCTGCTTTCGCGGCGGCAGGTCGCCGAGGACGTGCCCGATGTCGTGGTGGCCGAGGTTCGGCAGGCGGTGTTCGCGGGGCACAAGTTGCGCATCCGCTATGTGGCCAAGGGCGGGGCGCCGCAGTGGCGGACGGTGGATCCGGTTGGTCTGGTGACCGTTCGCGATCTGGGCTACCTGCTGGCGCGGAGGGACGGCGAGGACCGCACCTACCGGCTGTCTCGGATCCTGGCCGCTGAGGAGCTCGACGAGCCCGCTCAGCGGCCGGAGCAGGTCGATCTGGACCGGGTCTGGCAGGAGCGCAGCACGCGGTTCCGGACCGGGGGCGACCAGGTCGCCGTGCTGGTCCGGGTGAATCCGGCGCGGCGGGACGAGCTGGTCGGTACCGCGCTGGCCGTCCTCGACGAAGAAGCCGAGCCGGACGGGTGGGTACGGCTAGAAGTGACCTTCCAGGACCGGAGGCATGCCGAGTGGGCGCTGTGGCAGCTCGCCACTAGCGCGGAGGCATTGGAACCGGAGTGGTTGCGTACTTCGCTGCGCGATCGGGCTGCCGCTATCGCTGCTTGCTATGGCGTCGGCTCTAGCGGCGCACCTTGAAGCCCAGGTGCAGGACGCCGTCGCCCTGGATGACCGTGTGGGGATGCTCCAGTAGGTGCTGGCCGTTGACGGTGCCGAAGTAGCGTTTGCCCGTTCCGAATACCGCGGGCACCAAGTCCATGGCCACCTCGTCCACTAGGCCGGCTGCGAGAAGTTGGCCGCCCACGTTGCCGGCGTTCACGCTGATGGTTCGGTCTCCGGCGAGTTTTCGGGCCTTGGCGATCGCCGCCGTTATGTCGTTCACGAAGTGGTAGGACGCCTCGGGGTGCCAGCCTTCGGGCTTGGGCCGGTGCGAAACCACGACCACGTGGTCTCCGGCGGGCGGACGGCCCTCCCAGCCGTTCACCAGGTCGAACAGGGTGCGGCCCATCACGATGGTGCCGATCCCGTCCCAGATCGGCCGGATGTACTCCGCCGATGCTTTGGAGACCTTGAAGGCGGTTCCTGTTCCGGAATGGTCGAACTGCTCGTCGCCGGTGTCGGTGATCGGGGTGTCTCCGTTGAAGTACCAGTCGTGGAGCGGCCCGACGTCGTCGTTGTCGTCGGCGATGAAGCCGTCCACCGACACCGCGCAGTGCATGATCACTGGGCCCATGGGGTCTCCTCCGGTCGCTTGCGCCTCTGCCTGCGATCCTGGCGCCCTGGGGAGCGGACGGGATTGTAAAAAATCAATCGGCGGGCATCGGGCCGCTGTCCGGCGGGAACGCCGCGTCGGCGGGGAACCGGCGCCGCAGGGCCAGGTATTGCGTCGGGGTGTGGCCGGTGAAGTCCTTGAACTCCCTGATGAAGTGGGCCTGGTCGAAATAGCCCGCCATATGGGCGAGGTCCGGCCAGTCGACCGGACGCCGGGCGTCCACGGAGAGGATCAGCCGCGCGAAGCGGTAGATCCGCGCGACCCGCTTCGGGGTGACCCCGACATGGGACTTGAACTGCGCGGCCAGGTGGTTGCCACTTACCCCGGCGGCATCGGCCAGCGCGCCGACCGGTATCGCGCCATGGCCGGTCTCTAGGCGCCCGGCGGTGTGCTGGACGAGGTCGAGGCCGAGCGAGGGTGTGTCGGCGAGTCGCGTTCGCAGTTCGTCCTCCACGGCGCGCAGTGTCTCGGCGGCCGATGTGATGTCGCCGATCTGGTTTCGGATTCGGTCTACGGAGCGTTGCCAGACTGCGTCTACCGGCACCCATCGGTCGCGTAGTTCGGACGCCGGAATGTCGATGAACGGCGAAAGCCCCCACGGTTTGAAGTGCACCCCGACCAGCCGCACTCGTGCGGGGTATTCGATGAGGAAACGCCTCGTCCATATGCCCATGAACCAGCCGTCGGCGACCATCGCCGGCGGCACGGAAGGGTCGGAGTCCCGCAGGCGGGCGGGTTCGCCCAGGTTGATGAACAGGTGCGCCGACGGCATCGGCGGCACGTTCAGCCGGCGGTGGCGCGGCACTCCGGACATGCAGTAGATGTCGTCGATGAACCGGTCCAGCGGCGGTGCGGGCACCCGGCCGACGTATTTCATCGAACCAGTGTGGACGAGGACGGTTCAGGACAGGCGGTGTTTGGCCTGCGGCCACGGGGTCGGGTCCGTGTCGTCCTCGTTCATCATGATCTCCTCCTCGTACCAGCCGGTTCCCGAGAGCCAGGATTGGAGCCAGGAGGCGATGCTTTCGGCGTCCTCGTACCAGGCGATGCTCCAGTCGTCCTCTACGGCGTTCGGTTCGTAGAGGAGGACGGGGCCCTGAGGGTCGGTGCAATCGACCGCCGCGTACATGGCGCAGCCCCAGTCGAGGATGGGGACGACTCCGGCCGGCCATTCGCCGGGGACGTATTCGGCGTGATACGAGCTCACGACGGTGCGGCCTTCGCCGATCAGGGGCAGGAGTTGGTAGTCGGGGCCGAAACCGCCGTTGCCGACCTCCTGGTAGAGGCGAGCGAGGAGGGGCGGCAGGGGGAATCCCAGGGCCGTTTCCGCTTCTCGCACCTGGTCGGGGGTGGCACGGGTCAGTTCGACCGATGACTCCTGGGCCGCTCGTTCCGCGACAAGCTTCAGCAATTCGTCGTGTTCCGTCACCCGACTCATGATGGCGATCGCCTCCGACAGAGGAGCCGACCGGCGGCCTCCACTCCGTGACAAGGGCTGTCCTCCGGCGAACAGGCCCCTGTTCGCCCGGGTTCGGGCGGGTGGTGAACTGCTTGGCCGCCAGGATCAGCATGAGCACGCCCATCCGGACGGACGCGCGGCCCTCGCCGGTCAGGGGGTGACGATGGGGAAGTTCGGGTCGGGCGTGTCCAGGACGGCGACGAGCCGCCGCAGGGCGGCGCCGTCTCCGGAGGCGACCATGCCGCCGGGGTCCTCGCCGGACGCGAGCTTGAACAGCATCGGCCTGGTGAGCGTGAGCGTCAGGTCGGCGCCTCCCGTCTCGCCGGTGGGACGATGGGTGAGGACGCCGTTCGACAGGGTCATCCGGTAGCGCTCACCGCTGTCGGTGAAGTCCCAGTCGATGGTCAGGTGCTCGTCCCACGCCTTGGGGCCGTCCACCCGGATCGCCATCGAGTCGAAGACCTGCTCGACGGTCAGCCCGGCGGTCATGCCGCCGGCGATGCTCATCGGGAGCGGCCTGACGCCCTCGCGCAGTTCCATCGCCCCGGTCAGGAAGAAGTTGCGCCAGGTCCTGTTCTCCGCGCCCTCGCCGAGCCGCCGGTAGACGTCCGCGAGCGCCGCCTTGCCGTCGTCGTTGGACGGGTCGGCGAACACCACATGGTTCAGCAGCGTCGCGGCGAACCGGAGATCGCCCTGCGCGGCGTAGTCGCGGGCCATCGCCATCACCTTCGACGCCCCGCCCATGCAGTCGACATACCGCTGCGACTCCTGGACGGGCGGATGCTGCCACAGGTGCGCCGGGTTCCCGTCGAACCAGCCCATGTACCGCTGGTAGACGGCCTTGACGTTGTGGCTGACGGAGCCGTAGTAGCCGCGCGCGTGCCACGCTTCGGCCAGGGCCGGCGGCAGCTCCATCATCTCGGCGATCTCGATGCCGGTGTGGCCCTGGTTGAGCAGCCGCAGCGTCTGGTCGTGCAGGTAGGCGTACAGGTCGCGCTGCTGGGACAGGTACGTGACGACGGCCTCGCGGCCCCAGGTCGGCCAGTGGTGGGAGGCGAACGCGACGTCGGTGGCGTCGGCGAACAGGGTGATCGCCTCGTCCAGGTACCGCGCCCACATCCGCGCGTCCCGGACGAGCGCGCCGCGCAGTGTCAGCAGGTTGTGCAGGTTGTGGGTGGCGTTCTCGGCCAGGCACAGCGCCCGAAGCCCGGGGAAGTGGAAGTTCATCTCCGCCGGGGCCTCGGTGCCCGGGGTCAGCTGGAACGTGATCCTGACACCGTCGATGACCTCTTCCTGGCCCGTCCGGGTGACGTCGGTGTTCGGCGGCAGCAGGGAGACGCGTCCGGTCGAGGCGGTCTGGCCGAGTCCGGTGCCGACCATCCCGGCCGGGCCCCGGTCGAGGTTGGCGCCGGTGTGGTAGGCGCCGCGGCGGGCCATCGCCGTCCCCGCGTAGACGTTCTCCGCGACCGCGTGCTCCAGGAACCCCGCCGGCGCCAGGATCGGGATCCCGTCCGGGTTCCCGGCCGGGACGACGCCCTCCGCGCCGCCGAAGTGGTCGACGTGGGAGTGGGTGTAGACGAGCCCGGTCACCGGGCGGTCCCCGCGGTGCTCCCGGTACAGGGCGAGCGCGGCCTCCGCCGTCTCCACCGAGACGAGCGGGTCGATCACGATGACTCCGCGGCCCCCCTCGACCAGGGTCATGTTCGACAGGTCCAGCCCGCGGACCTGGTAGATCCCGTCCGTCACCGCGAAAAGACCCTGCTTGGCGCACAGCTGCGACTGCCGCCACAGCGACGGGTTCGCGGTGTCCGGGCACGGCCCGTCGAGGAACGCGAAGGCGTCGCAGTCCCACACGACGCGCCCGCCGGCGTCCCTCACCTGACCGGGAGTCAGCGGGGCGACCAGGCCCCGCTCGGCGTTCTCGAAGTCGGTCCGATCGTCGAAAGAGAGTCCGCCCATGGTTCTCATTTAGCGTGACGGCGAGTAGATCCCGGGTCACCGGCGGGCAAGTCCTTGGCCGAGTTCGGCGTCAGGGGCGAGGGTGGTCGCCGCCCTTCAGCTGGTCGACCGCGTGCGGGAGGACGCGGGCCAGCACGGCCATGCCGTCGCGGACACCGCCGGTGGAGCCGGGGAGGTTGACGATGATGGTGCGGCCCGCGACGCCCGCCAGGCCGCGGGAGAGGATCGCCGCGGGCACCTTCTCGCGGCCCTCCATGCGGACGGCCTCCGCGATGCCCGGGATCTCCCATTCGAGGACCTGGCGGGTCATCTCCGGGGTCTGGTCGGTCGGGGTGAGGCCCGTCCCGCCGGACGTGATGACGACGTCGTAGCCCTCCGCGACCGCGTCGCGCAGCACCTCGGCGACCGGCGGGCCGTCCGGGATCACCACCGGGCCGTCCACCTGGCAGCCGAGGTCCTCCAGCAGCTCGACCAGGACCGGCCCGGACTTGTCGGCGTAGACGCCCGCGGCGGCGCGGTTGGAGACCGTGACCGCCATCGCCCTGATCACCGGCGCCACACGCCCTTCTTGCCGCCGGTCTTCTCCTCGACGCGGACGTCGGTGATGACGGCGGCGGGGTCGACCGCCTTCACCATGTCGACGAGGGCGAGCGCGGCGACGCTGACGGAGGTCAGCGCCTCCATCTCGACGCCCGTACGGTCGGCGGTGCGGGTGACCGCCTCGATCGCGACGCCGTCGTCCGTGATCTCCAGGTCGACGGTGACGCCGTGCAGCGCGATGGGGTGGCACAGGGGGACGAGGTCGGGGACGCGCTTGGCCCCCATGATCCCGGCGATGCGGGCGACGGAGATGGCGTCGCCCTTGGGGATGTCACCGGCGCGCAGAAGGGCGACGCAGTCGGGCGACAGGCGGACGAAGCCCGTCGCCGTCGCGGTCCTGGCGGAGACGTCCTTCGCCGACACGTCGACCATGCGGGCCGCGCCGGTGTCGTCCAGGTGGGTGAACTCAGTCACGAGGGCAACCTCAGAACGTTGACGTTGGTACCGGCCTGCACGGCCTCTGTGTCTTCTGGAAGCTCGATCAGCGCGTTCGCCGAGGAGAGGGACGCCAGCTGGTGCGAGCCCTGCACCTCGGCGGGGGCCACGCTGTAGGAACCGCGGTCGAACGACAGCTTCCCGCGCAGGTAGTGGCGCAGCCCGGCGGGTGACTTGACGTCCTCGGCCAAGACGGCGCTCACGGTCGGCAACGGCTCCGGTGCCAGCCCCTGCATGGCGAGCAGCGCGGGACGGACGAAGACCTGGAACGACACGTACGCGCTTACGGGGTTCCCAGGGAGCGTGAAGACGGGCGTGCCTTCAAGGAGGCCGAACCCTTGCGGCTTGCCCGGACGCATCCGCACCTTGTGGAAACCCACCGTGCCGGTCAGCGCTTCCTTGACGACGTCCCTGGTGCCCATGGAAACGCCGCCGGTGGTGATGATGGCATCGGCTCGGACGAGCTGGTCGTGGAGCATTTCCAGGACGTTGCCCGGCTCGTCCTCGACCGTGGCGTGGCGGAAACCCACTCCGCCTGCCTCGACCACGGCGGCGATGAGCATGAAGCTGTTCGATTCCCAGATCTGGCCCGGGGCCAGGGTGGCGCCTGGCTCGCGCAGCTCATCGCCTGTGGAGACCACCACGACGCGGGGTTTCGGACGTACCGTCACCCGGGGCCGTCCCACGGCCGCGACCATGCCGAGCTGGGGCGCGGTCAGCCGCGTGCCCACGGGCGCGACGACCTCCCCGGCGCGGACGTCCTCGCCGGCGCGCCGGATGTAGTTGCCCGGCGGGGCCGCGCGGAAGACCCGCACGTTGGCGTTCCCGCCGTCCGTCCACTCGACCGGGATGACCGCGTCGGCGCCGGCGGGCAGCGGCGCGCCCGTCATGATCCGCGCGGTCAGGCCGGGCCGGATCGCGGACACGCCGGAGTCGCCCGCCACGATGTCGCCGACCACGGGCAGCGTGACCGGGGACCCGTCGGCGGCCGCCGCGATGTCGGCCGCGACGACGGCGTAGCCGTCCATCGCCGAGTTGTCGAACGGCGGCAGCGGCACCGGCGCGGACACGGGCTCCGCGAGCACCGTGCCCTGCGCCTCCAGCAGCGCCAGGTCCAGCGGGGGCAGCGTCTTCACGCTGCCGAGGATCTCCTGCAGATGCTCATCGACCGTTCTCATGACCACGCCTTCCAGTGTGGCGCGTCGTCACGCGTCCCCGGAGCCGCCCACGCCGCCCGCACCGTCCTGGGACTGGACGAACTCGCGCAGCCACGGGATGAACTCCGGCGCCAGGTCGGGACGTTCCGCGGCGAACTGGACGACCGTCCGCAGGTACTCCAGCTTGTTGCCGGTGTCGTAGCGGCGCCCCCGGAACTTGACGCCGTAGACGCCGCCGCCCTGGTCGGCGGGCGTGTCGGCGAGGGTGCGCAGCGCGTCGGTCAGCTGGATCTCGCCGCCGCGCCCCGGCGGGGTCTTCTCCAGCACGTCGAACACCGCGGGGTCGCAGACGTAGCGGCCGATGATGATCCAGTTGCTCGGCGCCTCCTCGGCGGCGGGCTTCTCGACGAGGTCGGAGATGCGGACGACGTCGTCCTCGTCCGTCGCCTCGATGGCCGCGCAGCCGTAGGCGGAGACCTGGTCGGGCTCCACCTCCATCAGCGCGATGACGCTGCCGCCGTACTGGTTGCGCACCTCGATCATGCGGCGCAGCAGCTTGTCGCGGGCGTCGATCATGTCGTCGCCCAGCAGCACCGCGAACGGCTCGCGGCCGACGTGCTGGCGGGCGCAGTGCACGGCGTGCCCGAGGCCGCGCGGCTCGCCCTGCCGGACGTAGTGCATGATCGCGAGGTCGCTGGACTCGCGCACCGCGTCCAGCCGCCCGTCGTCGCCCTTCGCGCGCAGCGCCTCCTCGAGCTCGTAGGCTCGGTCGAAGTGGTCCTCGATGGACCGCTTGCTGCGCCCGGTGATCATCAGCACGTCGCTGAGGCCGGCGTCGACCGCCTCCTCGACGACGTACTGGATCGCCGGTTTGTCGACGATGGGCAGCATTTCCTTGGGAGTCGCCTTGGTGGCGGGCAAGAATCGGGTACCGAGGCCGGCCGCCGGGACGACCGCCTTGAGTACAGGTGCAATGTCGGCCATGTACCGACCCTAACCATCCGTGAGGACGACAGCGTGCAGGACATCGTTTCGAAGACCGATCTCCGGACGGAATTGCTGGCCCGGCGTGCGGCGATGCGACCGGAGGAGCGCTCCGCGGCGGCGCGGCCCATCCGGGACGCGCTGCTGTCGCTGCCCGAGGTGGAGATGGCGGGGACCATCGCGGCGTACGCGTCGATCGGCGACGAGCCCGACACGCGCAGCCTGCTCTTCGCGCTGTGGAAGCGCGGAACGTACGTGCTGCTCCCCATCCTGCTCCCGGACGGCGACCTCGACTGGGCGTCCTACGAGGGGCCCGACTCGCTGGTGCCGGGGGCGCGCGGGTGCCTGGAGCCGTCCGAGCCGCCGCGCGGGCCGAACGCCATCGCCGGGGCGGACGTCGTCCTGACCCCGGCGGTCGCCGTCGACCGGACCGGGGTGCGCCTCGGCCGCGGCGGCGGCTCCTATGACCGGGCGCTCGCGCGTGTCGGCCCGGCGATCCTGACGGTCGCGCCGCTGTACGACGGCGAGCTGGTGGAGGCGCTGCCGGTCGAGCCGCACGACCAGCGCGTCCGCGCCGTCGCCACGCCGTCCGGCGGGTTCGTCCGGCTGAGCTGACCCGCGCGCCGGCCGGGGAACGCGACATCTGGAGCGGGGACGCGCTGTCGGAGCCGGTACGGGGACGTGCGGAGCGGGACGTGCGAAACATCGCGTTCAGGGTAAAACCGCAGGCCATACGGCGTTCGGCGGCGTTTCCGACATGCCGATGCTCAACCGGAAATGCGCGATCGACCGTTGAATCTGTAGGATTGCTAAACGTTCAACTTTGACGACCCCGAAGGGCGGGATGTGCATCTCGACATCTGGCTACTCCTCGGGGCCGCGCTCGTACTCTGCGCCATCATCGCGGTCAGGCTGTCCCACAAGGCGGGACTCCCGACCCTGCTGGCGTACATGGCCCTCGGCCTCTTCATCGGCGAGTCCGGTCCCCTCCACATCCGCTTCGACGACGCCGAACTCGCCGAGACGCTCGGGCTCGCCGCCCTCGTCCTGATCCTCGCGGAAGGCGGCATCACCACCGACTGGCGGCGCATGCGGCCGTCGGTGCCCGCCGCGGTCAGCGTGTCCATCATCGGCACCCTGATCAGCATCGGCATCGTGGCGGCCGCCGCCATCTGGCTGATCGGAATGGACTGGCGCCCCGCGTTCCTGCTCGGCGCCGTGCTCGCGCCGACCGACGCCGCGGCCGTGTTCTCCGTGCTGCGCCGATTGCCCCTGCCCTCGCGGCTGATGGGCCTGCTGGAGGGCGAGTCCGGCTTCAACGACGCCCCCGTCGTCATCATCGTGGTCACCCTCAGCGCCCACAGCGCCGCCCCCAACCTGGCCGAACTGTTCGGCGTGATGGTGTACGAACTGGTCGCGGGCGCCGTCATCGGCATCGCGATCGGCTGGCTCGGCGCGCAGGGGCTGCGCCGCATCGCGCTGCCCGCGTCCGGCCTCTACCCCATCGCGGTGATGTCGCTGGCCGTCGGCTCCTACGGCATGGCGTCGCTGCTGCACGCGAGCGGGTTCCTCGCCGTCTACGTGAGCGCGCTGGTGCTCGGGAACTCGCGGCTTCCGCACCGTCCCGCCACCCGCGGCTTCGCCGAGGGCGTCGGATGGCTCGCCCAGATCGGGCTGTTCGTGATGCTCGGGCTGCTGGCCGACCCCGGCGACCTCCCCGGCCAGATCCTGCCCGCGCTGATCATCGGGTTCGTGCTGCTGCTGATCGCCCGTCCGGTATCGGTCGTGCTGTCCACGGTCGGGTTCAAGCTGACCTGGGGCGAGAAGATCTTCACCTCCTGGGCCGGGCTGCGCGGCGCCGTGCCGATCGTCCTCGCCACCATCCCGATGGTCGCCGACATCCCGAACGCCGACCGGCTGTTCGCGATCGTCTTCAACATCGTCGTCCTGTTCACCCTGCTCCAGGGGCCGACGCTGCCGCTCGTCGCGCGCTGGTGCCGGCTGTCCGGCGACGAGCAGACCCGCGAGCTGGACGTGGAGGCCGCGCCGCTGGAGGAGCTGCACGCCGACCTGCTGGAGGTCCGGATCCCCGCCGACTCGATGCTGAGCGGCGTGGAGATCTTCGAGCTGCGGCTGCCGCCGGGCGCGTCCGTCACCCTCATCGTGCGGGAAGGGTCGAGCTTCGTCCCCGAACCCACCACGCCCTTGCAGTCCGGTGACACCCTCCTGGTCGTGACCACCGACTCCGTGCGCGAAGCGGCGGAGCGGCGGCTGCGCGCGGTCAGCCGCAAGGGCAAGCTGGCGGGCTGGTTCGGCGAGACCGGCACCTGATGCGCCCGCCCACGGCCCGCCCGCGGCCCGCCTTGGGACGAACCCGCAGGTCTGAGGTACGGGGCTTCGAGGGACGGATTCGTGACCGGCCTGGGAACAGGCCGGGGGCGAATCCTGTTCCACGCATGGGTACCATTAGCAGTCGTTCAGAGTGAGTGCCAGTCCGGACTCCGCCGGGCTGAGTCAGCTAGGAGGAACCGTGCCGACGTATCAGTACGTTTGCACCGAGTGCGGCGAGCCTCTGGAGGTCGTGCAGAAGTTCAGCGACGACGCGCTGACCGAATGCCCGGCGTGCACCGGCAAGCTCCGCAAGGTCTTCTCCGCGGCGGGAATCATCTTCAAGGGGTCGGGCTTCTACCGCACCGACAGCCGCGGCTCCGGCAAGTCGTCCTCGACCGCGGGCTCGTCGTCGAGCGCCTCGTCCAACGGCTCGTCGGGCGGCTCCGCCAACGGCTCCTCGGGCGACTCCGGCTCGGCGGGCTCGTCCTCGTCGTCCTCCGGCGCGTCGGCGTCGTCCGGCGGCGACTCCTCGTCGTCCAGCAAGTCCTCGTCGTCCGAAAAGGTCGCCTGACCTCCTAGGACTCCTTTACGCCCGACCCGGCGGAACCCCTGCGGATCCGCCGGGCCTTCGGCGTTCCCGGGCGCCGGCTACATCTCAAGAGGTAGCCGGCGCCCTTCTCATGCCCCGCGCGGGGTAGCGGAGTTCCCTTCTCGCGCCGGACGCGCACGGCACGCCTCCTCGCGACGATGAGGAGTAGGGAACGGCCCGCCCCGGCGCTCCGGCCGACTCCGGCCCGCTTCGGTCCGCTCTGGTCTCCGTTCCCGCCGCACCGTCCTCGGGGATTTCGAGATAGTACTTGACATCTCTCGGGGAGCGAGACATTCTGAGTCATCGCGACATATCTCGTCTTTCAGTGCCCCAGGAGAGGAACATGAGCGCACCGAGCCCGGCTCCCCCCAGACCCCCGTCCCACCGGCTCGCCGGACTGATCGCCGGACGGCGCACCAAATGGGCCGTCCTGGCCCTGTGGATCGTCCTGCTGATGGCCCTCGGCCCGCTCGCCGGCAAGCTCGGCGACGTCGAGGAGAACGACGCGGCCGCCTGGCTCCCCGCGGGCGCCGAGTCGACCCAGGTCGTCGAGCTGGAGGAGCAGTTCCGCAAGGACGAGACGATGCCCGCCGTCATCGTCTACGAGCGGTCCGGCGGGATCACCGCGGCCGACCGCGCCAAAGCCGCCGCGGACGTGGGCGCGCTGCAGAAGCTCCCGGGCGCCCAGAAGGTGGCGGGGCCGTTCCCGTCCCAGGACGGCAAAGCGCTGCAGACTCTCGTGCCCCTCACGGACGTGGACATCACCGCCGCCGTCGACGAGGCGCGCGACATCGCCAAGCGCGGGCCTCCCGGGCTGACCGCCCACGTCACCGGCCCCGCCGGCAGCGGCGCCGACATGTTCAAGGTCTTCAACAGCCTCGACGGCTTCCTGCTCATGGCCGCGGGCGCCGTCGTCATCGTCCTGCTGCTCTTCATCTACCGCAGCCCTCTTCTGTGGATCGTCCCGGTACTCAGCGCCGTCTTCGCCCTGGGGCTCGCCCAGTCGTCGGTGTACCTGCTCGCCAAGTACGGCGACCTCACCGTCAACGGGCAGAGCGCTGGCATCCTGACCGTCCTCGTCTTCGGTGTCGCGACCGACTACGCCTTGCTGCTCGTGGCCCGCTACCGGGAAGAACTGCACCGCCATGAGGACCGGCACGAAGCGATGGCCTTCGCGCTGCACCGCGCGGCGCCCGCCATCATCGCCTCCGCCGCCACCGTCGCGGTCGGCCTGCTGTGCCTGCTGCTCGCCGACATGAACTCCACCGCGGGCATGGGTCCCGTCGCCGCCGCCGGCGTGCTCACCGCCCTGGCGGCCATGACCACGCTGCTGCCCGCCCTCCTTGTCATCTTCGGCCGGTGGCTGTTCTGGCCGCTCGTGCCCCGGTACGACGAGAAGTACCTCAAGCCGGAGGCGTACGACGCCGAGCACAACGTGTGGAGCCGCATAGCCGCCTTCGTCGGCAGGCGCCCGCGCGCGCTCTGGGCCGTCACCATGCTCGGTCTGATCGTCCTCACACTGGGGCTGGGGTCGCTCAAGGCGGACGGCCTGACCGACGCCGGACAGTTCACCGGCACTCCCGACTCCGTGAAGGGCTCGAAGGTCGTCGCCCAGCACTTCCCCGCGGGATCGGGCTCCCCCGCCGTCGTCATCGGCCGGGCGCCGGCGTCCGACCAGCTGGCCCAGACCCTGCGCGGGACGTCCGGCATCGCCGAGGTGTCCTCGCCGGTGACCGTGAACGGCCTGGTCAAGTACGAGGCGGTGCTGAAGGACCCGGCCGACGGCGAGGCCGCGCGCAAGACCATCGACCGGCTGCGCACCGCGGTGCACGCCGTCCCGTCCGCGGACGCGAAGGTCGGCGGCACCACCGCGACGTCGCTCGACATCAAGCGCGCCTCCGCCCGCGACAACAAGGTGATCATCCCGATCGTGCTGGCCGTGGTGTTCCTGATCCTCATCGCGCTGCTGCGCGCCGCCGTCGCGCCGCTGCTGATGATCGGCACCGTCGTGCTGTCGTTCCTGGCCTCGCTCGGCGCCTGCGCGCTGATCTTCGAGCACGGCTTCGGCTTCGAGGGCGCCGACGCCGGGTTCCCGCTGCTGGCGTTCATCTTCCTGGTCGCGCTCGGGGTCGACTACAACATCTTCCTGATGCACCGGGTGCGGGAGGAGGCGCAGACCCTCGGCACGCGCCGCGGCATCCAGCGCGGCCTCACCGTCACCGGCGGCGTGATCACCTCGGCCGGGCTGGTGCTGGCGGCCACGTTCGCGGCCATGGTCACGCTGCCGCTGGTCAGCATGGTGGAGATGGGCTTCGTGGTCGCGTTCGGCGTCCTGCTCGACACGCTCATCGTCCGGTCCCTGCTGCTCCCGGCCCTGGCGCACGACATCGGCCGGCGGATCTGGACGCCGGGACGGCTCGCCCGCGAGGAGCCGGCCGCCGAGCCCAAGGTCCTGGACCCGGTCGGCTGACGGCACCGGGGGGAGAGGGCGCGCGTGCCCTCTCCCCCCGGGTTATCCACAATCGGCGGACGACCTGCCGGGCCCGGCGGGCGGGTGGCTAGTGTCGGCGCCATGTCCACTTCCGGTTCCCAGCCCACCGCCGAGATCGGGGTCATCGGCGGCTCGGGCTTCTACTCGTTCCTCGACGACATCGAAGAGGTGCGGGTCGACACCCCCTACGGCCCGCCGAGCGACCCCATCGCGGTCGGCGAGCTGGCCGGCCGCCGCGTCGCCTTCGTCCCCCGGCACGGCCGCGACCACCGGTTCCCGCCCCACCGGATCCCCTACCGGGCCAACATGTGGGCGCTGCGCTCCCTGGGCGTCCGGCAGGTCCTCGCGCCCTGCGCGGTCGGCTCCCTGACGCCGCGGTACGGGCCCGGCACGCTCGCCGTCCCCGACCAGCTCGCCGACCGGACGTCCGGGCGCGAGCAGACCTACTACGACGCCGGCGGCGCGGTCCACGTGTCGTTCTCCGACCCGTACTGCCCCACCGGCCGCCGCACCGCCCTCGAATCGGCCCGCGCCACCGGCTGGGACCCCGTCGACCGCGGCACGCTCGTCGTCATCGAAGGGCCCCGGTTCTCCACCCGCGCCGAATCCCAGTGGTTCGCCTCCCAGGACTGGACGCTCATCGGGATGACCGGCCACCCCGAGGCCGTCCTCGCCCGCGAGCTGGCGCTCTGCTACACCTCCCTCTGCCTCGTCACCGACCTCGACGCGGGCATCGAGGAAGGCGAGGGCGTCACCATGCAGGAGGTGCTCCGCGTCTTCGGCCAGAACATCGACCGGCTCCGCGCCCTCGTCGCCGACACGGTCAAGGCGCTGCCCACCGAGCGCGCCTGCCCGTGCCCCAGCGCCCTGGACGGCCTGGAACTCCCCCTGGACCTCCCATGAGACCCGCCCGCCTGCGGCGGCCGCTGGCGGCGCTGTTCGCCGCGGCCGCCGCGGGCCTCGCCCTCCTCGCGCTGCGGCCCGGGCCTCCCCCGTCCGTCCGCGTCCTCGCCGCCGCCCGCGACCTCCCCGCGGGAAAGACCCTGACCGCCTCCGACGTCCACCGCGTCGCCGTCCCGCCGTCCGCCGTCCCGTCCGGCGCCCTCCGCAGGGCCGCCGGCCACACCCTCGCCGGGCCCATGCGCCAAGGCGAACCCTTGACCGACGCCCGCGTCCTGGGCGACGCCCTCCTCCACGGCTACGGCCCCGGCACGGTGGCGACCCCCGTCCGCATCGCCGACCCGGACGCCGTCCGCCTCCTCCACCCCGGCGACCACATAGACGTCCTCACCGCTCCGACCCCGGAGACACCCACCTCCACCCAGCAGCCACCGGACGCCCCCGCAGGCACGGCCAAGCTCGTGGTCTCGGACGTCCCCGTCATCGCGACGCCACCGGCAGACGACGACAACCCTCAAGAGGGAGCACTGATCGTCCTGGCGACCACCAGACCCCAAGCCCTGACCCTGACAACCGCCGGCCCCCACCTCTCCCTGACCATCACCACCCACTGACCCCCGAGCGTTCACGGCGCAGACATGACCTCGGCACCCTCCGGCCGGTGACCGCAGTCCCGTCCACGCCCCCGAGCGTCCACGCCGCACGCGCAACCTCGGCACCTCCGGCCGGTGACAACAATCCCTTCCGCAAACGGCGTTAGCGGTTGAAGCTCTGCCCCTGGTTCTTTGGCAGCCGTCGGCCGTTGGCTCTGCGTCAGTTGTGGTGGTGCGTGCGGTGTTTGTGGGACGGGAGTTGCCTGAGGTCAACTTGGCTAAGCGGGGAGTGTTCATTACCATCCGCCGTTCCGGCGCCCTTGTCGATCTATGGGCGTTCCCCGACACCCCCTGGAGTGCTCATGAGCGGATTCAAGAAGTTCCTCTTCCGCGGGAACCTGGTCGACCTCGCGGTCGCCTTCGTCGTCGGCGCGGCGTTCGCGGGCCTCGTCAAGGACTTCGCGAACTCGTTCATCACCCCGCTGATCGCCCTCCTCGGCGGGAAGCCCGACTACACGCGGCTGGCTGTCACCATCAACGGCACGACGTTCCCCTACGGGGTCTTCGTCACCTCGGCGATCGCGTTCACCATCACCGCGGCGATCGTCTACTTCCTGGTCGTCCTGCCGACCGCGAAGCTGATCGAGCGGATGGACCGCGGCAAGGAGGCCACCGAGCGCGAGTGCCCGCAGTGCCTCAGCGACATCCCGGTGAAGGCCAGCCGCTGCCGCTACTGCACCTCGGAGGTCGTCCCCGCCACCGAGGTCCCCTACTAAGCCCCGGTGGCGCGGGGGCGGGGCCGGTCAGTCGTTCTCGGTTCCGAACTCCCAGTGCCAGGGCTCGAACGGGTTGCTGTAGGCCCATGCCGGGTGGATCCAGCCGTACCTTCCGGCGTGGGCCTCCATCCAGTTGAACTGGAGGGAGCCCGAGTTCTGGACGCCGCCGCACAGGTCGAGCGCCTGCCCCTTGCCGTGGTTGCTCGTCCCGGGGACGGCCGCGAAGCCGGGGCGGCGGGCGTAGACGGAGTGCTGCTCGGCCAGGCTCCGGTACGCGTCCGTCACGCACATGTCGCGGCCGAACCGGCGCTTGTACGCGGTGTTCAGTTTGTAGAAGGAGAGCGCCGCGTCGGCCCGCAGCTTGTGGCCGCCCTTCTGCGGCAGCGCGCACAGGTACTTCGCCGGGATCAGCCCGTTCGGGAACTTCTTCGCGTCCGCGGCGAGGCTCTTGTCGCAGCCGAGCTCCAGCCGCTTCTGCCGGCTCACCGCGAGCTTGTCGAGCATGTCGTTGAGCTGCTTCGTCAGCTGCGCCGACTTGGTCTTCAGCCCGTCCACCTCCTGCTGGAGGCGGGTCTGCTCGACCGCGTTGCGCGACTGCAGGTCCTGCGCGGTGGAGGCGAGCTGCTGGCGCCGGTTCTGCAGCTCGTCGGCACGGTCCACGAGCGCCTGCTGCGACCGGGCGAGCAGCGTCACGTCCGCCGTCGAGCGCAGCGCCTGGCCCGGGTCGCCGCCGCCGAAGATCGACATGGATCCGGCGGCGCCGCTCTGCTGGTAGGACGTGTTCGCCAGCCGGGCCAGCGGCTCCCGGATCCGGTTCAGCTCGGCCTCGGCCACGGCGAGGTCCTTCAGCGTGCCGCGCAGCTTCACCTGCGAGGCGGCGAGGTCCTTCTGCCGGCCCTTCATCTGATCGGTGGCCTTCTCCAGCTCGTCGCGAGCCTTGGACGCCTCGCGCCGCAGCGACTCCAGCGAGTCGGCCCGGCCCGCGGCGGCGGCGCCGTGCGGTGACAGCACCGCCATCACCAGGAAGACCGCGGTCAGCGCCGCCGACCGGGTGTACGGCACGGTGGTTTTCCTCCAGATGCCCAAATGCGGAACAGCGGCAGAACGCTACTACAGGTTCTACGATGACCTGCGCGTAACCGGTTCAGCGGTCACCGTAACCGTGGCGCTCGCACCAGCGGCGCATCCACCAGACATCATCCCAGCCCGCCGGGCACGGTCGCCGCACCCGCCTCGTCGGGGTCGGCGACGGCTCCGGCGACGCGGTCCGCCGCGGCCTCGTCACCGGTGCGGGCGCCCGCTTCGGCACCTTCGTCGCGATCTGCGGCTCCGACTCGGGCGGCACGTACTCGCCGTACGTCGGCTCGGTCTCCGGCGTGGCCGGCGTGGCGTTGCGCGCCGTGGTCCCGGCGGTCTCCGGCCGCTCCCGGACGGGCTCGTCCCGCATCCCGACCGCGATCACGGACGCCACCAGCACGGGCACCAGGAAAGCGGCGGAGATCACCGCGACCTGTCTGCCCCGGGACGCACCGCGCTCTTCCGCCTCGTCTTCGGCGCCCTTGAGCTTCGGCTGACCGCGATGCCGTCCCGTCACGGGACCGAAGCGTACAGACACGGGGCCCACGCGGCCTAGAGCCCCGGGTGCACCCATAAGAAGAAGCGTTCACCGCTCCCTTTCCCCTACCCTGTACGTGCCGTCCGCTACGCTCTAGCGCGAGCGACGACATGCCTCCGTAGCTCAGGGGATAGAGCACCGCTCTCCTAAAGCGGGTGTCGCAGGTTCGAATCCTGCCGGGGGCGCACAGGACGTGGAACTCAGTCCCATCCCGCTTGGGCGGCCAGGGCGGTGCGGTAGAAGGCGTCCATTCGGAATTGCTCCGGAGCGGTGGGGTCGGGCATCCCGTGGGCGGGTGTGGTCGCCTCGGTCTCGTCCTTCAGTGGTGGGGCAGTGCCCTCTGCCGGTGGGGTGCGCGTGACGAGTTCCAGTACTGTCGCGTTTTCGGACGAGTCCGGCACCTCGATCACCAGTGAGGGGCCGGTGGCATCGGTCAGCATGCCGGGGTTGCGGGGCGACGCCTCGTGAACGTCCTCTAGGTGCTTCGTCCCCAGCAGGACGGTGCCGCCGACCACCACGATCCTCATGTCGGGCCCTCCCTTTCTCGCTCTCACCAGGTACGACCGGGCACCTCGCGGGCCTGTGACAGTCGCCGCGGGGCCGGGGCCGCCGGCGATGCCCGGGGTCACGGGGGCGGGTCCCCTAGGGGGTCACGGATGCGAACGGGGCACGGGCCCGGGGAACCTGTCTTCATGCGCAGATATCCGGTCGTCAAGCACGTACCGTTCGGATCAGAGGAGAAGGAAGCCCGCCGCATGGCCGACCTGGACTATGGGTGGCGTCTCCGCGAGGTCATGGCTGAGCGCGGCATGTTCTCCACGACGGAACTGCGTCCGCTGCTGGCCGCTCGCGGCGTCGAACTGTCGGCGAGCCAGGTGTACCGGCTCGTGGTCGACAAGCCGGAGCGGCTGAACCTCCGCACGCTGATGGCGTTGCTGGACATCCTCGACTGCGCGATGGACGACCTGATCAAGCCGCCCTCCACGCGGGCCAAGCGCCGGCCGGAGTGACGCGGAGTACCGCCTCACTGACGGTGTGGGAGTCGTCGCAAGGCAAGCGTGTGGTTCGCGTACCCGGGCGGTGAGGGGGCGTCCCGTGGCCCCGGGCGGTGCCCCGGGTCTTCCTAGGGAGACTGCCCAGGCTGTCCCTGATGCGGCCGCGCCACGTGTCCGCACAGAGTTGTTGTGTCGGCGAAGGGTGTCCACCTGCGGGCTGAACGGAGGGGTCATGGCGGTCGAGCAGATGATTCGGGGGCGGAGCGGCGGCCTGGGGCGTACTCCCGGCACGGTCGGTGATCTCCCGCTCCGCGGCCGTGACCCCGAGCTGGGACTGCTGCTGGAACGGCTGTCCGCGCTGGCCGGCGGGGAGGGCGGGACGGTGCTGGTCGAGGGCCCGCCGGGCTCGGGGCGGACGCGGCTGCTCGCGGAGACCCGGGCGCGCGCCCTCGCGGCAGGTCTTTCCTGCCGGCACGGGGCCGGTGCGTTCAGCGGGCTCCCCGTCCCTCTCGGGCCGCTGCTGGAAGCGCTGTCCACTGGCCCGGCACCGCTGCTCGGCGCCACGGCTCCGGTTGCCGCCGACCCGGCCGACCTGCGCTCGTGGACGCTGCGGGAGGTCCGGAGCAGGCTGGCGCGGAGTGCGGCGCGGCGGCCGCTGGTGGTCTGCCTCGACGACGTGCAGTGGTGCGATCCGGCGACGCTGGAGGCCCTGGCGATGCTCATGGACGGCCTGGCGGACGCCCCGGTCCTGTGGGTGACGGCGGTCGGGCCCGCGCCCGCGGACGCGTCCGGAGCGCTGGACCTGATCCGGGAGAGCGCCGGGCATCGGGTCGTTCTCGGTCCGCTCCCCGATCGCGCGGTCGCCGCGCTGGCGGCCGATGTGCTGCGGGCCGAGCCCGGTGAGACCGTGATGCGCGCCGTCCAGGGTGCGCAGGGCACGCCGCGGCTGGTCGTCGAGCTGCTCCGCGGCCTGCGGGAGGAAGGGCGCGTGACGGTCCGGGACGGCGTGGCCTCGGTGGCCGGTGCGACGATCCCGCGCCGGGTCCGCGCCATGGTGCGGGGGCGGCTCGACCAGCTGCCGCCGGACGCGCGGGAGGGCCTGCGCGTCGCGTCGGTGCTCGACCGGCCCTTCACCGCCGGGGAGCTGGGCGACCTCACCGGGGTTCCGACGGACGAGGCGGCCGTGATGGCGGACGAGGCCGTCCGCGCCGGGTTCCTCCGTCCGGCGGGGGCGCTGCTGGCCTTCCGCCATGACCTGGTGCGACAGGCGGTCTCCGAGACCCTCTCTGCGGCGCTGCGTCGCTACCTGCGGCGCGAGGCGGTCGACGTCCGGCTGGCGAGGGGCGACAGTGCGGTGGACGTCGCCGCCGCGCTCGCCGAGGCCGCGGTGCCGGGCGACCGGCGGGCCGTGGAGCTGCTGCGCGAGGCGGCGGCCGAGTTGGCGGCTTCCGCGCCTTCCCGGGCGGCGAGGCTGAGCCGCAGGGCGCTGGAATTGGCGGCGCCGACCGGCCCGGACACCGCCGAGATCGCCGGTGAGACGGTGGAGCTGCTCGGCGCGGACGGCCAGTACGCCGAGGCCAGGGCCTTGGCCGATGCTGCGCTCGACGGCTGTCTCACCCCGGACGGCGAGGCGCGGCTGCGGTTGGCGGTGGCTCGTCTGGTGAGCCCTTCCTACGCCGTCGAGGCGGTTCGCCACTGCCGGGTCGGGCTGTCGCTGCCGGACCTGCCGGACGCGCTGCGCGCCCGACTATCGGCCGCCGAAGCGCTGTACCTCTCCCAATCGGGGGACGCCGGGCAGCCGACCGCTGCGGCCGGAGTCGATGACGCCACGGCGCTCGCCGCGGACGCCTGGGCCGCGCTGTCCCGGCTGGACCCGCCTCTTGCTCTCGATCTCCAGGCTCGCGCTGCCGCCCGCTCGGGTCAGCCGCAGTGGACGCCGGAGGTCTGCGGGCGCGCGTTCGCCCTCACCGCGTCCGGGCATACGGAGGCGGCGCTGCGGGAGGCCGACGCCGGCGCCCGCGCCGCCCGGCGGACCGGGCACGCGGCCGCAGCGGCCCTGTGGTCGATGAGCCGCGCCCGGATCCTGTTCGACGCGGGCCGGCTCGCCGCCGCGCGCAACGAGGCCGGCGCCGCCCTGGCCGGTGCGGGTGCCCTGGCCGAGGGCGACTTCGCCGACACCACGGCCCGGTACGCGCTCGGCCGCGCGTCCGTGACGCTCGGGGACCGGGAGGGCATCCGCCGCTGCGCCGCCGACGGGGCGCGGATGATGGACGCCGAGGCGTCCGCGGTCCGGCGCACCGGCGCCTGGATGGCCGCGCTGGCGGCGGACGCCCTAGGCGACACCGCCCGCGTCGCCGAACTACTCGAACCCGCGTGGGACGGCGCGGACAGGTCGCCCGGCGCCCCGCCCGACCCCGCCGACCTCGTCGTCCTCGCGCGCCTCGCGCTGGGCGCCGGGCGGCCCGGTCTCGCGGCCGCCGCCGCCGAGCGCGCCGCCGGTCTCGATCCCGCGTTCCCGCTGCTGCGGGGCGTCGCGGCGCAGGCGCGCGGAGTCGTCGACGACGACCCCGACCTGCTGCTGCACGCGGTCAAGCTGTTCAAGGACGCGGAACGGCCGCTGGTCCACGCCTCGGCGGCCGAGGACGCGGGCCGGGTCCTCGGCGCGGCCGGCGACCCCGCCGCGCAGGACCTCCTGCACACCGCGCTCGACCTGTACGAGGAGGCGGGCGCCGCGCGTGACGCCGCCCGCGTCCGGCGCCGGCTGCGCCAGCTCGGCGTGCGCCGGGCGCCCCGGACCCGGGACGGGTCGCGGGAGGGACGGTGGGGGCTGACGGCGGCGGAGGTCACCGTGGCCCGCCTGGTGGCACAGGGCGCCACCAACCGGCAGGTCGCCGAGCAGCTGTCCCTGTCGCGCCACACGGTCAACACCCACCTGCGGAACGTCTACACCAAGTGGGGCATCAACTCCCGGGTGGACCTGGCCCGCCTCGTCCTGGCCCGCGAAGCCGCATAACCCAGCGTCCCTCACCGCTCACGCCGGGCCGCCTGGCCCGTCCGCAGCAGTCCCGCCAATGGCCCTAACGCCGAACAGTCGATGCGCGCTTCGGAGTGGCGTTGCGCGTTTTTCGACATATTGCATTGGATAATGGGATGTTGCATTAGATGACAGTCCGGTCGTCCTGGCGCCACCGGTGCTGCGCGGCACGGAAGACAGGGTTGAATGCCCGAAAAGTCGGATTCTGTGGGTGGCCGGTCCGCGTTCGGGACGGAGCGGCCGCCGCCGCTGGTGGGCAGGGCCGCGGAGCGCGGGATGCTCGAACGGCTGCTCACCGACGTCCGGAGCGGCGGAAGTCCGGTGCTGGTGCTGCGCGGTGCGGCCGGCATCGGCAAGTCGGCCCTGCTGGACCACCTCACCGCGGAGGCCGCGGGATGCCGGATCGCGGCGGCCGCCGGGGTCCGGACGGAGATGGAACTGCCGTTCGCGGCCGTCCACCAGCTGTGCGTGCCGATGCTGGATCTGCTCGACGGCCTGCCCGCGCGGCAGCGGCACGCGCTCGGCACGGCGTTCGGGATGCGCGCCGGTCCGGTCCCCGACCTCTCCGTGCTCGGCGCCGCCGTCCTCGGCCTGCTGGCCCGTGCCGCCGAGCAGCGCCCGCTGGTGTGCGTGGTCGACGACGCCCAGTGGCTCGACCCAGCCTCGGCGCGGCTCCTCACCGAGGCCGCCCGAGGTCTCGCGGTGGCGAGCACGGCTCTCATCTTCGCCGTCCGTGAGCCCGCCGAGGCGAACGTCCTGCCGGATCTGCCCGCGCTGGAGGTCGGCGGGCTGCCGGACGACGACGCGCGCACGCTCATCGGCCGGGCCGTCCCGGGGCCGCTGGACGAGCGGGTCCGCGACCGGATCCTGTCCGAAGCGCGCGGCAATCCGCGTGCGCTGCTCGAACTCCCCCGCGCCGTGTCGGCGGGCGGGTTCCCGGCGGCGGCCACCGGGGCGGCGGCGCCGGACCGGCTCCGGCGAAGGCTCGACGGTCTGCCGCCCGGCGCCCAGACGGTGCTGCTGCTGGCCGCCGCCGAACCCGCCGGCGATCCGGGCCTGCTGCGGCGCGCCGCCGCGCTGCTCGGCGCCGACACGGCGGCGGTCGAAGCGGCCGGTGAGCTGGTCGAGGTCGGCGACCTGGTGCGCTTCCGGGATCCGTTCGACCGCTCCGCGGTGTACGACGCGGCCGGTCCGCGGGAGCGCCGCCGGGTCCACCGGGCGCTGGCGGAGGCGACCGGCGACGCCGACGCCGACCGGCGCGCCTGGCATCGCGCGCACGGCGCCGCGCACCCCGACGAGGGCGTCGCCGCCGACCTCGAACGCTCCGCCGGGCGCGCCCGGGAGCGCGGCGGCCTGGCCGCCGCCGCGGCCTTCCTGGAGCGGGCTGCGGCGCTCACCCCCGAGGCCGGGCGGCAGGCCGAACGCGTCCTCGCCGCCGCCGAGGCCGCGCACCTCGCCGGCGCGCTCGCGTCGGCGCGGGCGCTGCTGGCGGCGGCCGGGACCGGGCCGCTCGGCAGGCTCCAGCAGGCCCGCGCGGACGTCCTGCGGGGCCGGCTCGACTTCGCCGCGCACCGGGGCGGCGACGCCCCGCTGCTGCTCGTCCGGGCCGCCGAGCGGCTCGAACCGCTCGACTCCGGCCGCGCTCGCGCGGCCTACCTGGACGCGGTGTCCGCCGCGATGTTCGCCGGACGGCTGGCCCGTCCCGGCGGCGGCGTGCAGGAGGTGGCCCGCGCCGCCGGCGCGGCGCCCCGGCCCCCGCAAGCCCCACGCGCGTCCGACCTGCTCCTGGACGGGTTCGCGATCCTGGGCAAGGAGGGGACCTCGGCGGCGGCGCCCGTGCTCCGGCAGGCCCTGGCCGCGTTCGGCGACGGCCTGTCCGCCGACGAGGAGCTGGGCCGGCTGTGGCCGGCCTGCGTCGCCGCGTGGCATCTCTGGGACGACGCCCGGCTGGTGGAGCTGTCCGCCCGGTTCGTCGAGCTGGCGCGCGGCGCCGGTGCGCTCGGCGAACTGCCGCTCGCCCTCACCATGCGCGCCCAGGTGCTGCTGCTCACTGGCGACCTGGCCGCCGCCGAAGCCCTGATCGACGAGGTGCCGGACGCGATGGAGGCGGCGGGCGGACGGCTCGCGCCGTACGGGGCGCTGGCGCTCGCCGCGTTACGCGGCCGGGAGACCGAGACGTCCGCGCTGGTCGAGGCCACCGCCGCGGAGGCGACCGAGCGCGGGGAGGGCCTCGGGATCGCCGCGGCGGAGCTGGCGACCGCCGTGCTCGGCAACGGGCTCGGCCGCTACGGCGACGCGCTGGCGTCCGCCGAGCGGGCCGCCGGCCACGAGCGGGACCCGGGCGTGGGGAACTGGGCCGCGGTGGAGCTCGTCGAGGCGGCGGCGCGGTCCGGGAGCGGCGAGGCGGCGGCCGGGGCGCTGCGCCGCGTCACCGAGACAGCCGCGGCCGGGGGCACCGATTGGGCGCTCGGGGTCGCGGCCCGCTCGCGGGCGCTGCTGGCGGACGACGCGGACGCCGAGCGCCTGCACCTGGAGTCGATCGACCGCCTCGGCCGGACCCTCGTCCGTGCCGACCTCGCCCGCGCCCACCTGCTCTACGGTGAGCGCCTGCGCCGCGAGCGCCGCCGCGCCGAGGCCCGCGAGCATCTGCGCACCGCCCTCGACCTGTTCACCGGGAGCGGCATGGCGGCCTTCGCCCACCGGGCTGCGCGCGAGCTCCGGGCCACCGGGGAGGCCGTCCGGGAGCGCACCGCCGAGACCGCGGAGGCGCTCACCCCCCGGGAGGCGGAGATCGCCGGGCTGGCCCGCGCCGGCCTGACGAACAAGGAGATCGCCACCCGCCTGTACGTCAGTCCCCGCACCGTCGAGCACCACCTGCGCCAGGTCTTCACGAAACTCGGCATCACCTCACGCCACCAGCTCGAAGACCACCTCTGACCCCCCGTGTCGCCGCCCCGCACTCCCAGGGGCACTGGGGCCTGCCTAGGGCCCCGGCCAGGTATGTCCCTGATGCGACCGCGCCCCGTACCCGGCGAGAGTGTGGGATACCGGCGGCGATGGTCCGCCGGGCCGGACGGAGGAGGCGGCGGGGCATGGCGGTCGAGGAGACGGCGCGTGAGGCGGGAAGCGGCGTGCGCCCATCGACCGGCGTTCTCCCGCTGCGGGGCCGCGACGCCGAAGTGGCCGAACTGACCGGATGGCTGGCGCGGCTGCGCGCCGGGCAGGGCGGGGTCCTGCTCGTCGAGGGGGCTCCGGGGGCCGGCAAGAGCCGCCTCGTGCGGGAGGCTCTGGCCATCGCAGAGGACCTCCCGGTCCGGGTCCTCGCGGGGGCGGGCGAGCGCGAGCGGCGGAACGTTCCGTTCGGGGCGCTGTTGCGGGCGCTGGCCTCGGACGGGAGCCCCGCCGCCGACGCCGGCGCGCTCCGGACGCTCTCCGAGTCCGCCGAGCAGCGGTACTGGCTGTTCCGGGCGCTGCGCGACGAGGTGGAGCAGGCCGCGCGGGAGCGGCCCTTGCTCGTCGTCCTCGACGACCTCCAGTGGTGCGACGCGGGGACGCTGCTGGCCCTGCGCACCCTGCCGGCGCGGCTGTCCGCGCACCCGGTCCGCTGGCTGGTCACCGTCCGCACCGGGTCGCCCGGCACCGACGTGCGGGCCACCGTCGCCCGGCTCGCCGACCTCGGCGCCCGCACGATGCGCCTCGGCCCGCTGCCGGCGGACGCCGTCGCCCGGATCGCCGGCGACCTCCTCGGCGCCGAGCCCGGCGCGGACGTCCTCGCCCTGGTCCGGCGAGCCGAGGGCCGGCCGCTGCTGGTGACCGAGATCGTCCGCGGGCTCACCGGCGAGGGCGCCGTCACCCGGACGGACGGGACGGCGCACCTGACCGGCCGGCACTCGCCGGTCCACTCCTACGGCTCCGCGCGGCGCATGCTCGGGCACCTGTCGCCCGTCGCCCGCGACGTGCTCCGGCTCGCGTCGGTGCTCGGCCGCGACCTGGACGCCGGACGGCTCGCCGACCTCGGCGGGTACGGCGTCGCCGAGGTCGTGGCGGCGCTCCAGGAGGCCGTCGACGCCGACCTCGTCCGCCCCAGCGACCCCCTCGCCTTCCGGCACGACCTCGTCCGCGAGGCCGTCCGCGGGACGGTCCCCGCGGCGCGGCGGCGGGCGCTGCGCAAGCGGGCCGCCGAGCTGAGCCTGGCGCAGGGCATGCCCATCGGCCAGGTCGCCCTGGCCATGGCGGAGACCGCCGAGCCCGGTGACGCCGACGCCGCCGCGCTGCTGCGCAGGGCCCTGGCCGAACTGGCGGAGACCGCGCCGGAGGCCGCCGCGCCGATCGCCCGGCAGGCCGTCGCGCTCGCGCCGGCGGGCTCGCCGGAACGGGCCGCCGCCGCCGCCGAGGCCGTCCCGCTGCTCGCCCGCGTCGGCCGGGGCGGCGAGGGCCGCAGGCTCGCCGACTCGGTCCTGGACGGTCCGCTGCCCGCCGCCGTCGAGGGCCGGATCCGGCTGGCCGCGGCGCTGTCGGCGTTGCAGGGATCGTTCACCGAGGCGCTGCGGTACAGCCGGGCGGGGGTCCGCCTCGACGGGCTGCCCGGCGGCATGCGCGCCCAACTGATGGCGGTGCAGTGCGTTTCCACCGTCCTGTCCGGTGACATGGCCGCCGCCGAACGGCTGCTCGCGCCCGCCGCCGAGGCCGCCGAGCAGACCGGGGACGGCACGGCCCTGGCGCTGGTCCGCACCGCCGACTCCGTCACCCGGGCCCGCCGGCTGGACTTCGCCGCCGCCGAGCGCCTCGCCGCCGCGGCCGTCGCCGCCACGCCCGGTCCGGCCGCGCTGGTCGGGCCGGCCGTCTGGAGGGCGTCGCTGCACGGCATGACCGGGCGCGTGGACGAGGGGCTGCGCGAGGCGGCGGACGGCATCGCCGCGGCGCGCCGCCCCGGCCGCGTCCAGGGCCTGACCCTGTGGCTGGCCACGCACGCCCGCCTGCTGCTGGCGGCGGGCCGGCTGGCCGAGGCGCGGGCGCAGGCCGAGGCCGCGCTCGCGATGGCCGAGGAGTCCGGCGCGGGCGAGGCCATCTCCTTCGACGCGCTGTGCGTGGTCGGACGCGTCGGGGCGCTGACGGGTGAGTCCGCCGCCGCGAACCCCGCCGCCACCGCGTTCGCGTCCGCGCACCCGTCCGCACGCGGGGGGCGGATGGTCGGCGCGGGCGAGGCCGACGGGCTGCGCCGGCCGGGCGCCTGGCCGGCGGACGATCCCCGCTTCGTGCGGATGGCGCTGGGCGCCGGCCGTTCCGACCATGCCGCGGCCGTGGTCGCCGAGGCCGAGCGCAGGGCCGCGCTGAACCCCGGCGTCCCGTTCTTCGCGGCGGTCGCCGCGCACGCGAGCGGGCTGCTGGACGACGACGCCGCCCCGGTGCTGCGGGCCGTCGCGATCCTGCGCGGATGCCCCTACCCGCTGGCGCTCGCCTCCGCCCTGGAGGACGCCGGGCGGCTGCTCCTGAACGCCGACCGCGACGCGGCCGTCGCGCACCTCACCGAGGCCGGGGACGGCTACGCCCGGACAGGCGCCGAGAGCGAGGCGGCGCGGGTCCGGCGGAGGCTGGGCGACGCAGGGCGGCCGCAGCGGCGGCGGCCGAAGCCCCGCCGGGCGGCGCGGGGCTGGCACGCGCTCACCCCGGCCGAGCGGCGGGTCGCCGCGCTCGTCGCCGAAGGCGCGACCAACCGCGAGGCCGCCGCGCGGCTCTTCCTGTCCCCCGCCACGGTCGGCACGCACGTCATGCACGTCTTCCAAAAGCTCGGAGTTAATTCGCGCGTGCAGCTCACACGCCTTTACCTGGAGCACGAGGAGACCGCCGGCTGACGTACCGGCGGGCAAAGTCGGAACCGTTCCGAGCGGACGGTTCCGACCTTTCCGTATACCCATCTCAACTCTCAGTCACGGCCGTTCTCATAACGCATGTTCCGCTCTCCCTAAGCACCATTCTCCGATCTCATGCGTTCGTGTCATGCCACTTCATGACGCTCAAGAGAAGGTAAGGGAGGTAAGCCTGGTTCGTCCGGTGAAGCGCCTGCCCTGGGAGGACGGAATGACGTACGACCACCACAGCGAAGGCCGCCCGACGACCAGCACCGCATACGGCGACGGAACTATTGTTTCGAGGGCTGCAGTGAGCACGCATTGCGCAGAACAGGACCGGGCGAGTTCCCTCGACGGGGCCGCCGCCACCTTCATCGAAATACGTCCGCGGCTCTTCGGCATCGCCTACCGGATGCTCCTCAGCAGGGCGGAGGCCGAGGACATCGTCCAGGACGCCTGGCTGCGCTGGCAGCACACCGAGCACGCCGCCATCGCCAACCCGGCGGCGTTCCTGACGCTGATCACGACGCGGCTGGCCCTCAACGCCCTGCAGTCCGCCCGGGTCCGCCGCGAGACCTGCGTCGGCTCCTGGATCCCCGAGCCCGTCGACCACGGCGCCGATCCGGCCGCCGGGGCCGAACGGGAGGAGGCGCTCGGACGCGCGCTGCTGCTCCTGCTCGAACGGCTGACGCCGGCCCAGCGCGCCGCCTACGTCCTCCGGGTGGCCTTCCTCTACCCCTACGAGCAGATCGCCGAGATCATCCAGCTCAGCCCGGCCAACGTCCGGCAGCTGGTGAGCCGCGCCCGCAAGCACCTGAGCACCGGACGGGCCGAGCCCACCGACACCGGCGAGCACCGCCGCCTCCTGGTGACCTTCCTCGCGGCCCAGGACGGGGACATCGCGGCCCTGGAGGCGCACTTCGCCGCGGACGTCGTCAGCTCCGCCGCCGGCGGGACGGCGCGGCTGCCGCGGATCGGCGCCAACCGGTGGCGCGGCCCCGCCCGCCGCACGCAGCGCCCCGGCACCGCCCGCCCCGGTCCCGCCCGTCCCGGCCAACTGCGCCTGCCGCAGCCGGCACCCGCCTGACCGGCGCTCCAGCCGAACCCGGGCGGACCGTTCGGCCGCCCGCGCACTGCGCTCACCCGGATGACCAGTTGAACCGCGGCGCTCCGCCGCGCCTGAGGAGGTACTCATGAGTGCGAGACCGGCTCGCCGGAAGTTGGGGTTGTGGATGGCCACGGCTCTGGTGGTGGGCAACATGATCGGGTCGGGTGTGTTCCTGCTGCCCAGCTCGCTGGCGGAGTTCGGGCCGATCAGCCTGGTGGCGTGGGGGTTCACCGCGGCGGGGGCGATCCTGCTGGCGCTGGTGTTCGCACGCCTGTCGCGGGCCTACCCCCGAACCGGGGGCCCGTACGCCTACGCGCGGCGCGCGTTCGGTGATTTCGTGGGGTTCCAGACCGCGTGGGGCTACTGGATCGCGGTGTGGGCGGGCAACGCCGCGATCGCGGTGGCGTTCGTGGGCTACCTGGCGCATTTCTGGCCGTCGCTGGGCCAGGACAAGGTGGCGGCCGCGGCGGTCGGGGTCGCGACGATCTGGCTGCTGACCGCGGTCAACGCCTACGGCGTCCGCGAGGGCGGCGCCGTCCAGGTCGTCACCACCGTCGTCAAGCTGGT
>NZ_JBFARO010000030.1:0-88105 GCF_040677125.1 Actinomadura sp. NPDC049382 | reverse complement strand
GCCTCGCCGCCGCCACCGCCCACGCGCGCGGCGACCGGGTAGCCGAGCAGGCCGACGGCGATCATGGCGATGGCGCAGCCGTGCGGGCTGCCCACCGGGGCGCGCCGCCCGGCGGCGGCGGCGAGCCCGAGCAGGGCGGGCACGGCGAGGCCCGCGAGCACGACCCGCGCGCCGGGCGACCATTCGTGGGCGGCGGCGACGGCGAGGAACCCGAAACCGGCCGCCGGGGCCAGCGGCAGCAGGAGCAGGCTGCGTTCGCCGTGCCCGCCCGCGGGCAGCGCCCACCGGGCGCGGCCGCGCAGGAGCGGGCGCAGCAGCGCGGCGCCCACGGCGGCGACGGCGAACCAGGGGAACGGCGCGAGGGCGGCACGCCAGCCGGCTCCCACCGCGCCGACTGGGCCGGGGGCGGCCGCCAGTGCCAGCGGCATCGCCAGGACGAGCATGCCCGCGAGCACGCCCGCCCAGACGGCGGTGAGGCGCCGGTCGCGGCGCTCCAAGACGAGCACGAGCGAGGCGGGCAGGACGATGCCGGCACCGGCGCCCTGGGCCGTGCGGGCCAAGGCGATCAGCGGCAGCGACGGGGCCGCGCGGGCGGCGCCGAGACCTGCCAGCAGCACGGCCAGGCCGGTCGCGAGGACCGTCCACGCGGGGAACCGGCGGGCGGCCGCGGCGGCGAGCGGCACGGCGAGCAGCAGCGCGGGCAGCGACAGGCCGGTGGCCTGCAGCAGCCGGGGGACGCCGGAGTCGCCGAGGCCGAGGTCGCCCAGCGCGGCGGGCAGCACGTCCGCGGAGGCGTCGGGCACGGTCAGCACGGCGGCGGGCAGCGCGGTGCCGGTCAGCAGCAGCGCGCCGAGCCCCGCCAGCCTGCGGCGCCCCGCGCGTTCGGCGGGGGCACCGGGCGCGGCGGGGGCACCGGGCGCGGCACCGGGCGCGGCGGGGGCGGCGGGGTGCTCGGCCGTCAGGGGCGGGGCGGGAGGCGGGTGCGCTGCGTCGCCGGACACTGCGTTGCCGGACACTGCGTCGCCGGACACGGCCTGCTCCTTCGGAGGTCGTCATCCGCCGCAGCGCGCATTTCCAGAAAAGGAAGGATGTCCAAATTGGGACGATTAATCTAATTCGCGGTATTCGGCGGGATGAGTGGCTGCCGTCCCCGCAGAACTTAGCGCGGCTGCGCGCTCGCCGCCTTGCGTCCCAGCCAAATGGCCGTCCACCACAGCGCCCCGAAAACGACGCCGAGGAAGAACATGACCGGCACCATGAACCCGGTCGCGATGAGCAGCACCTGCAGCACGGTGCCCGCCGGAACCGCCCACGGCCGGCGCAGCAGCCCGGCCAGCACCAGGCAGGCGAGCGCGAGGCTCCCGCACACGCCGCCGGCGACCGCGCCGTCCACGTCCAGCACCGCCACGGCCACCGGGATCGCCAGCGCGATCACGATCGCCTCGCAGGCCAGCACGGTGGCGAACAGCCTGCGCGCCGGGTTGTCCGCGACCTGGGTGCTCATGACCGTCCCTCCGCGACGCGCAGCAGTGTGCGGGCGTCGCCCGCGGTGACCACCGACCCGGTGATCAGAACTCCGGCGCCCCGGTACTCGCCGGTCTCCTCGGCGAGGCCGATCGCCCGGTCGATCGCGTCGTCCAGCCGCTCGGCGACATGGACGCGCTCGGGGCCGAAGATCCCCTCGGCGATCTCGGCCAGCTCCTCGGGCGGCATCGAGCGCGGCGAGGAGTTGCGGGTCACCACCAGCTCGGTCAGCACGGGTTCGAGCTGGTCCAGCACGCCCGCGACGTCCTTGTCGGCGGAGATGGCGAGCACCCCGGCGAGCCGGGTGAAGCCGAACGACTCGGTGACGGTCTGCACCGTCGCTGCCATCCCGGCCGGGTTGTGCGCAGCGTCCAGCAGGACGGTCGGGCCCGTCCGCGCGACCTCCAGCCGGCCCGGCGAGGCCGACTGGGCGAAGCCGCTGCGCACCAGCGCCGGGTCGAGCTGCCCCTCCTCGCCGCCGAGGTAGGCCTCGCCCGCCGCGATGCGGGTCGCGGCCTCCAGGTTGGCCTCCCCGCGGGTCGGCGCGCCGCCCGCGAACGCCTCCACGGCGGCCAGGGCCGTCGCGGCGTTGCCCGCCTGGTGCTCGCCGAACAGCGGCAGGAAGATCTCGTCGTAGACGCCGTGCAGGCCCTGGAGCCGGAGCTGCTGGCCGCCGACCGCGACGTCGCGGCTCAGCACGCCGTACTCGATGCCCTCGCGCGCCGCGGTCGCGCCGATCTCGGCGACCCGGCGCAGCAGCACCTCGGCCGCCTCGACCGGCTGCTGCGCCAGCACCGCGACCGCGCCCGGCTTGATGATCCCGGCCTTCTCGCCGGCGATCTCCTCCAGCGTGTCGCCGAGGTAGCGGGTGTGGTCGAGCCCGATCGGGGTGAGCACGGCGACCACGCCGTCCGCGACGTTCGTGGCGTCCCAGGCGCCGCCCATGCCGGTCTCGACCACGGCCACGTCGACCGGCGCGTCCGCGAACGCGGCGAACGCCATCGCGGTCAGCACCTCGAAGAACGACAGCCGGGACGGGTGCTTGCCGTCGACCAGCTCGACGTAGGGCAGGACGTCCTCGAAGGCCGCGACGAAGCGCTCCTCGCCGATCGGCTCCCCGTCGATCGCGATGCGCTCGCGCAGCGTGGTCAGCTCGGGGCTGGTGTACAGGCCGGTCCGCAGGCCGCGCTCGCGCAGCAGCGCCTCGATGAGCCGGGCGGTGCTGGTCTTGCCGTTCGTCCCGGCGATGTGGATCACCGGGTACGCGCGGTGCGGCTCCCCCAGGACGTCGACCAGGTCGCGGACGCGGTCGAGGGTGGGATCGATCTCCCACTCGACCCCGCGCGCCATGATCGCGGCGACGGTCGCCCGGTAGCCGGCCGGTTCGGTTCGCTGACTCACGGTTCGAGCCTACTCGGCGGCGCGCCGCACTCCGTCCGGGCCCACACTGGAGGAGTGGACGTGTTCTTCCGGGAATGGGAGCGCCGCGCTCCGGGCGAGACCCGCGACGTCGGGCGGGCCCGCGCCCTCGCCGGCGCCCTGGGCGTGCTGGGCCCGTCCGCGCCCGTCCTGACGGTCGTCGGCTCCAAGGGGAAGGGCACGGCGGCGACTTATGCCTCGGCCTTTCTCGCCGCCGCCGGCTTTCGCGTGTGCACCGTCACCAGCCCCGGCCTCCGCACCAATCGCGACCGGATCCGGATCAACGGACGCGCCGTTTCCAGCGAGGAACTGGCCATTCTCGCGGCCGACCTCGATACGGCCGTCCGCGCGCTCCCGCCGCCCTCGGACGGGTACCTCTCGCCGTCCGGGCTCTTCCTGCTCGCCGGCGTCCTGCACGCGCGCCGGGCGGGCGCGGACGCGCTCGTCCTGGAGGCCGGCATGGGCGGGCGGTCGGACGAGGTCGCCCTGTTCCCGCCGGACGTCGCCGCGATCACGCCGGTCTTCCTGGAGCACACCGGCGTCCTCGGCGACACCGAGGCCGAGATCGCCCGGGAGAAGCTCGGCGTGGCGGCGCCGGGGACGGTCGTGCTGTCGGCGCCGCAGTCCGCGCCGGTCGCGGAGGTGCTGCGGGGCGTGGAGGTCGTCGGCCCCGGCGGCGCGGGCCTGCCCGCCGACCTGCTGCCCGCTGGCCTCGGACGCGCCGGAGCCGAACTCGGCGTCGCCGCCGCCCGCCGCCTGCCGGGCGCCGCGGAGCCACCGGCCGCGAGGCTGCGCGAGGTGCTGGCGTCGGTCGTCCTTCCCGGGCGGATGTCCCGGCACGCGGTGCCGGGGTCCGCGACGGAGGTGCTCGTCGACGCCGCCATCGACGGCGCCGGGGTCACCGCCGCGCTGGCCGCCGCGCGGCACGCCTGGGGGACGGTCGACCACGCCGTCGTCTGCCTCCCCGACCACAAGGACCTGGACGGCGCCGTCGCCGCGCTGGGCGACCTGCCCGTGACGTTCGTCCGGCTGCCGCTGCCGCACCTGCGCTTCACCCGCCCGCTGCCGGACGCCTGGGACGTCGTCGACGCCGACGCGATCACCCCGGAGTCGCTGGCGACGCTCGGGCACCGCGTCGCCGTCCTCGGCACCGGCTACTTCACCGGGCGCGTGCTGGACGTCCTCGGCGCCGACACCGAGCGGCTCTTCGTCACTTCGGCTTCTCGACGTCCTTCCTGATGCGCCCCATCACGTCGGCCATCAGCGGGAACTGCGGGTTCACCGTCGGGCGGTTCGCCGCGACGATGCCGTAGGAGTCCCGGGTCGCCCACGCGCAGTAGGTGTGGGTCTCGGCCAGCACGGCGAACGTGCCGCAGAACGCCTTCGCGCCCTTGCCGCCCAACGGGACGTCCTGGCCCCAGATGAACGTGGTGGGACGCGTCTTGCGCAGGAACGCCGCCGGATCGCCCACCGCGCCCGTTCCGCCCATGAACAGGACGTTCAGCTTTCGCACCGGCTCCGCGGTGTAGACGGCCGTGCCGTGCTGCGCGGCCGGGACGCCGCCCGCCTCGACGGCGCGCGCGATGAACGGGTACGCCGCGCTCGCCTGCGGCGCCGTCAGCGCGTCCTTGTGGAGCCCGCCGGCCGCCGCGCCCGCCGTGATCACTTTCTTGGGCGCGGGGAGCGCCGCCGTGGGCGCGTCCTGCACGCCGCCGCCGCCCGTCCGGAACGCCAGCGCCCCCGCCATCAGCGCGACCCCGGCGACCACGGCGGCGCCGGCGACGAGCAGCAGCCGGGGGACGCGCCGCCGCCGTCCGGCGGCCGGCGCGGCGGGGACGGGCGGCAGCGGGCCGGTGCCGTCCCTGACCACCGGATGGCCGCCGGTACCGACGGCGGGATGCCCACCGGTGCCCACGGCGGGGTGCCCGCCGGTGCCGACCACGGGATGCCCGCCGGTGCCCACCCGCGGGAAGGCGCCCGAACCGCCCACCATCGGGTGCCCGCCCGTACCCAGCGACGACAGCGGCCCCGTCCCGCCGGAGTCGGCCGACCACCATGGGCGCTTCCCGCCCCAAGGCGCCGGATCGGCGCCTCCTTGCGCGGCTCCTTCGGCGCCGCCCCGAGCCGAGTCCGCCTCATCGCCGGACATGTAGCCCGGCATGCCGGGCTGGCCCTCGGCGGGGGGAACACCCGCACCCCCCTCAGAGACCGGCCGGTCGGGCTCCCTACGCTCCGCTCGCGCTCCGCTCCGGGAACCGGACTGACCCTCGGTGGGGGAAACCCCCACACCCCCCTCAGAGAGCGGCCGGTCCGGCTCCCTACGCTCCGCTTGCGCTCCGCTCCGGGAACCGGACCAGCGGGGTGACTCCGCCATTGCACTCCTGATGGTTCACCTAGCACCAAAAGCCCGCAGGCCCACCCGGATCGTAACGGCGGCGGGCCCGCCGCGCCGACGGTTCGCGCGGTCGCGTCCGGGGTTCGCGCGTCAGCCCGCGGGCAGCGCCGCCAGCTGCGACTCCAGCCGGGTGATGTCGGCCTCCGCCTGGGCGAGCCGGTCCCGGTTCTTCGCGACGACGGCCTCGGGCGCCTTCGCCATGAACGCCTCGTTGCCGAGCTTGCGCCGGGCCTGCTCGACCTCCTTGCGGGCGGCGGCGAGGTCCTTCTCCAGGCGCTTGCGCTCGGCGGCGACGTCGATCGCGCCGGCGGTGTCGAGCCGTACCGCGACGCCCTCGACGGGCAGGGACGCGGTCGCGGCGAACCCGTCGCCGGGCGCGGTGAGGCGCAGCAGCGCGCGGACGCCCTCCTCGTGCGCGGCCAGCGGCGACCCGCCCCACTCCAGCGCCGCCGCGACCCGCTGACCCGGCTTCAGGCCCTGGTCGGCGCGGAACCGGCGGACCTCCGTCACGAGCCGCTGCAGCGACTCGATCTCGGCCTCGGCGGCCCGGTCGGCGCGGGCGGGCTCGGCGGCCGGCCACGGCGCGGTGACGATCGTGTCGCCGCCGGTCAGGGACGTCCACAGCTCCTCGGTCACGAACGGGATGACCGGGTGCAGCAGCCGCAGCAGCTTGTCGAGGACCTCGCCGAGGACGCGCCGCGTCGCCTCGGCCCGCTCGTCGGCGAGCTGCACCTTGGCGAGCTCCACGTACCAGTCGCAGACCTCGTCCCACGCGAAGTGGTAGAGCGCCTCGCACGCCTTCGCGAAGTCGTAGGACTCCAGGTGCTCGTCGACCTCGGCGATGACCGTCTGGAGGCGCGACAGGATCCACGCGTCGACGGTCGTCACCTCGGCGGGCATGGCGCCGCGGACGTGCGCGCCGTTGATGAGCGCGAACCGCGTCGCGTTCCACAGCTTGTTGCAGAAGTTGCGCGAGCCCTGCGCCCACTGCTCGGCCACCGGGACGTCGCCGCCCGGGTTCGCGCCGCGCAGCAGCGTGAAGCGGGTCGCGTCGGCGCCGTACGCGTCCACCCAGTCGAGCGGGTCGATGACGTTCCCGAACGACTTGGACATCTTCTTGCCGTACTGGTCGCGGACCATGCCGTGCAGGGCGATGGTGTGGAACGGCTGGACGCCGTCCATCGCGTACAGGCCGAACATCATCATGCGGGCGACCCAGAAGAACAGGATGTCGTAGCCCGTCACCAGCACCGACGTCGGGTAGAACCGCTGCAGCTCGGGCGTCTTGTCAGGCCAGCCGAGCGTGGAGAACGGCCACAGCGCCGAGGAGAACCAGGTGTCGAGGACGTCGCCGTCCTGCGTCCAGCCGGCGGGCGGCTCCTCGTCCGGGCCCGGGCACGCGACCTCGCCGTCCGGCCCGTACCAGACCGGGATGCGGTGCCCCCACCACAGCTGCCGGCTGATGCACCAGTCGTGCATGTTGTCGACCCACTCGAAGTAGCGGGCCGCCATCTCCGGCGGGTGGATCGCCACGCGGCCGTCGCGGACGGCGTCGCCGGCGGCCCGCGCCAGCGACTCCACCTTCACGAACCACTGCAGCGACACGCGCGGCTCGACGACCGTGGAGCAGCGCTGGCAGTGCCCGACCGAGTGCTTGTAGGGGCGGACCTCCTGAACGATCCGGCCCTGCTCGCGCAGCGCCGCGACGACCGCCGGGCGCGCCTCGAACCGGTCGAGGCCCTCGAACGGGCCGGACGCGGTGACGACGCCGCGCTCGTCCATCACCGACATCGACGCCAGGTCGTGCCGGCGGCCGATCTCGAAGTCGTTCGGGTCGTGCGCCGGGGTCACCTTGACCGCGCCCGTCCCGAACGCGGGGTCGACGTGCGCGTCCGCGACGACCGGGATGCGGCGGCCGGTCAGCGGGAGCTCGATCTCCCGCCCGACCATGTGCGCGTAGCGCTCGTCGTCGGGGTGGACGGCCACGGCGGTGTCGCCGAGCATCGTCTCCGCCCGGGTCGTCGCGACGACCAGCTCGTCCTCGCCGGAGCCGTACCGGATCGAGACCAGCTCGCCGTCGACCTCCTCGTGCTCGACCTCGATGTCGCTCAGGGCCGTCAGGCAGCGCGGGCACCAGTTGATGATGCGCTCGGCGCGGTAGATCAGGCCGTCGTCGAACAGCCGCTTGAAGATCGTCCGGACGGCGCGGGCGCGGTCGTCGTCCATCGTGAACGCCTCGCGCGTCCAGTCGACGCTGTCGCCGAGCCGGCGCATCTGCCCGAGGATCCGGCCGCCGGACTCGGCCTTCCACTGCCAGACCCGCTCGACGAACGCCTCGCGGCCGAGGTCGTGGCGCGACAGGCCCTCCTTGGCCAGCTCGCGCTCCACCACGTTCTGGGTGGCGATGCCGGCGTGGTCCATGCCCGGCACCCACACCGCCTCGTGGCCCTGCATGCGGCGCCGCCGGACGAGGGTGTCCTGGATGGAGTGGTCGAGGGCGTGCCCCATGTGCAGCGAACCGGTGACGTTCGGCGGCGGGATCACGATCGAGTACGCGGGACGCTCCGGCGCGCGCTCGGGGTCGGCGGTGAACAGCCCCGCCGATACCCACCGCTCGTAGAGCCGGCCCTCTACATCGGCCGGTCGGTACTGGGTGGGCAGGTCGACGTCCGCGGCGGCCCCCTGGCCGCGCTCACTGCTGGGCTGTGTCACGGCTGACGATTCTACGGGGACGCAGGGGGTGAGGCGCCCCGGGGACGTGCGCGGGTGCGCGACAATCGGCACCGGCGAGCACCCCGCCGAGCCGCCTCGCCGTTCCGGCTCCTGGAAAGGACTCAAGTTGAGCGGTTGGAACCCCCCTCCCCCGCCCGGCGGCGCCCCTCAAGGTCAGCCCATCCCCCCGCCGCACCAGGGCCCGCCCGCACCCGGCGGCCCCGTCCCCCCGCCTCCCGGCGCCCCGGTGCCGCCCGGCGGCGGCGTTCCCCCCGGCCCGCCCATGCCCGGTGCACCCATGCCCGGTGGGCCGGTGCCGCCCGGCGGGCCCTTCCCGGGGGCGCCCTACGGGCCGCCGCGGCGCCGCGGGGGCGGCGGCAAGGCCCTCGGCTGCCTGATCGGGGGCTTCGTCGTGTTCCTCCTGCTGTGCGCGGGCGGGTACGGCATCTACCTGCAGCAGACGTCCCACACGCTGACCGCGCCGTCGTCGGCCGGCGGCATGAGCCGCGACACCGCCACCGAGGCCAAGGCCGACGACGCCGTGAACCGGTTGAGCCGGATCCTCAGCGACGCGAGCGACTACAAGGTCCACCGGACCGTCAGCGCGGTGTACGGCCTCGGCAAGGAGAAGTACCTGTTCGTCGGGGGCACCGGCGACCACCGGCTGAAGTACCCGGAGCAGGACTTCAACGGCGCCGTCAGCAGCGCTTTCACCGGCATCGACAACACGGTCTACTCGCCCAGCACGGTGAAGCTGTCGGACGCGGGCGGTGACGGCGTCGGCCTGTCCACCACCATCCAGGTCTCGATCATCACCTCCGCAGGGACGCGGAACACCACCGGCTACATGGCGTCCTGGTCCACCAGGACCACCATGGGCATCGTCATGCAGATCGGCGAGCCGTCCGAGAGCATCGACCTTCCGAGCGTCATGCGCCGCATCCGCGCGGACGTGGAGGACTGAGCGCGGGCGCGGAGGAGCGGGCCGCCTCCCCGTCCGTCCGGCTGAGAGCGTTTTCCCGCCGAGGTCGGGACACAGGTCACCTGACACCGGGTCGCCCCGCCCGAAAAGGTGGTGCCCTGAGGTCCGCGACACCGGGCGGAGAGAGAGGGACGGGATGCGAGCGGTACTGGCACGCGCCGCCGTGCTGGCCGGCGCGTTCACAGCGGGGGCCGTGGCGGCACGTGCCGCGACCATCCCTCACCTCCGCCGGCTCACCGCGGACCTGCAGCGCTCCCGGGAGCGGATCCTCGCCAGCCGGGAGGAGGAGCGGCGGCGGCTGCGGCACGACCTGCACGACGGGCTCGGGCCGACCCTCGCCAGCCTCGCCATGTCGCTGGACGCCGCCCGCATCACGCTCGCCTGCGAGCCGGAGCGGGCCGACCCGCTGCTCGCCGACGTCCGGGACCGGCTGGCCAGCGCCGTCGGCGAGATCCGCGACCTCGCGCACGGGCTGCGCCCGCCCGCGCTGGACGACCTCGGCCTCGTCGCCGCCATCGAGTCGTTCGCCGACGGCTGCTGCGAGCGGGTCGACGTCCGGTTCGACGGCGAGCCCGCCGGGCTGCCCGCCGCGGTGGAGGTGGCCGCGTACCGGATCGCGCAGGAGGCGCTGACGAACGTCCGGCTGCACGCGCCGGCGAGCTGCGCGTCCGTCCGGCTGAAGCGCGACACCGACCTGCACCTGGTGGTGGCCGACAGCGGGCCCGGGCTGACCGACGCCGCGCGCGGCGGCGGCCGGCCGCGGCCCGCGCGGGGCCTCGCCGCGATGCGGGAGTGGGCCGCCGAGGTCGGCGGCAGCTGCGAGATCACCTCCCGCAGCGGCGGCGGCACCCTCGTCGCGGTCCGGCTGCCGCTCGGCGCCGCGGAGACCGCCGCCGGGTATCATCAACGTCCCTCGGTCGGGAGAAAGCGGGCGTAGATGTCGGAGACCATCCGGGTCCTCATCACCGACGACCACCCGGTGTTCCGGCAGGGCCTGAAGGGCCTCCTGCAGGCGCTGGGCGTCGAGGTCGTCGGCGAGGCCGAGAACGGGCCCGAGGCCGTGCGGATGGCGGCCGAACTGCAGCCCGACGTCGTCGTGATGGACCTGCACATGCCCGGCGGCAACGGCATCGAGGCCACCCGCACCATCACCCGCACGAGCCCGCGCATCGGCGTCCTGGTGCTCACCATGTTCCGCGACGACGACTCGGTGTTCGCGGCGATGCGCGCCGGCGCCCGCGGCTACCTGCTGAAGGAGTCGGGCGCCGAGGAGATCGCGCGCGCCGTCCGGGCGGTCGCGGCGGGCGAGGCCATCTACGGCCCGGAGATCGCGCGCCGCGTGCTCACCTACTTCACCGACATGCCCGACCCGCGGCAGGCCGCGTTCCCGCAGCTGACCGAGCGGGAGCGGGAGGTCCTCGAACTGATCGCGCAGGCCCGCAGCAACGCCGAGATCGCCGCGACGCTCTTCCTCAGCCAGAAGACCGTCCGCAACCACGTCTCGAACATCTTCATGAAGCTGCACGTCGCCGACCGCGCCCAGGCCATCGTCCTCGCCCGCGAGGCCGGGCTCGGCGAGTCCGCCCCCCGCTGAACCCCCGCGCCGGGCCGAGTCGTCCGCGCCCCGCCGCATTCCAAGGCACGGCCGCCCGAGCGTCCGCGCCTCCGGTGCCCCTGCCTCCGGTGTTCGTGCGTCCGGGTCCGGGCCGTCGCCCCCGGAAAGGCGGAACGCCCCCGGTCGGTGTGACCGGAGGCGTTCCTGGGCTTCTCTCGCTCGCCCTACGCGCTCTTCTCGCGCGGTTCGCGCTTGGGGCGGTCGCGCGGGACGAGGGTCGGGTTGACGTGCTCCAGCACGGCCTCCCGGGTGATCACGACGCGGGCGACGTCCTGCCGGCTCGGGACCTCGTACATCACGGAGAGGAGGACCTCCTCCATGATGGCGCGCAGGCCGCGGGCGCCGGTGCCGCGCAGGATGGCCTGGTCGGCGATCGCCTCCAGGGCGTCGTCGGTGAACTCCAGGTCGACCCCGTCGAGCTCGAAGAGGCGGTGGTACTGGCGCACCAGCGCGTTCTTCGGCTCGGTGAGGATGTTGATCAGGGCCTCGCGGTCGAGGTTGTGCACGGAGGTGATCACCGGGAGCCGGCCGATGAACTCGGGGATCATCCCGAACTTCAGCAGGTCCTCCGGCATCACGTCGCCGAGCACGGCCGACGACTCCTCGAAGTCGGACTTGGAGCGGATCTGCGCGCCGAACCCCATGCCCTGCTTGCCGACCCGGGATTCGACGATCTTCTCCAGCCCGGCGAAGGCGCCACCGCAGATGAACAGCACGTTCGTGGTGTCGATCTGGATGAACTCCTGGTGCGGGTGCTTGCGGCCGCCCTGCGGCGGGACGCTCGCGGTGGTGCCCTCCAGGATCTTCAGCAGCGCCTGCTGGACGCCCTCACCCGAGACGTCCCGGGTGATCGACGGGTTCTCGCTCTTGCGCGCGACCTTGTCGACCTCGTCGATGTAGATGATCCCGGTCTCGGCCTTCTTCACGTCGTAGTCGGCCGCCTGGATCAGTTTGAGGAGGATGTTCTCGACGTCCTCCCCGACGTATCCGGCCTCCGTCAGCGCCGTTGCGTCCGCGATCGCGAACGGGACGTTGAGGAGTTTGGCGAGCGTCTGCGCGAGTAGCGTCTTGCCGGATCCGGTGGGGCCGAGCAGCAGGATGTTCGACTTGCCGATCTCGACCGGGTCGTCTCTGCCGCTGTCACCCGACTGGATTCGCTTGTAGTGGTTGTAGACGGCGACGGAGAGCGCCTTCTTCGCCGTCTCCTGCCCGATCACGTAGGAGTCGAGGAACTCGTAGATCTCCCGCGGCTTGGGCAGGTTGTCCCACTTGAGGTCGGAGGTCTCGGAGAGCTCCTCCTCGATGATCTCGTTGCAGAGATCGATGCACTCGTCGCAGATGTACACGCCCGGACCCGCGATGAGCTTCTTGACCTGCTTCTGGCTCTTCCCGCAGAACGAGCACTTGAGCAGGTCACCACCGTCGCCGATGCGTGCCACCCAACTGTCTCCTTTTCGTGGGGCCGCCCGCCTTGGAGGATGCGGCGCAGCTCGGTTGCGTCCCGAAGGCTCTCGACGTTGGACTCGACGTTACCGCCTCCGACGGACTTGGAAAGCCCCTCGCCCGGAAGTGTGGCGCCCGGGCTCGGGGACTCTCCCGTCCTTGTGCCGTCTCAGGACGACACTACCTCGGCTTTCCGCTTCCTGCTGGCGAAGACGTCGTCGATGAGGCCGTAGTCCTTGGCCTCGTCCGCCGTCAGGATCTTGTCGCGCTCGATGTCGTGGCGCACTTCGTCGATGCTCCGGCCGCTGTGCTCGGCCAGGATGCTCTCCAGCAGCTCGCGGATCCGCATGATCTCGCGCGCCTGGATCTCTATGTCGCTCGACTGCCCGTAGGTGCCCTCGGTCGCGGGCTGGTGGATCAGTATCCGCGAGTTGGGCAGCGCGGCCCGCTTGCCGGGCGTGCCGGCGGCGAGCAGCACCGCGGCGGCCGAGGCGGCCTGCCCGATGCAGACCGTCTGGATGTCCGGCTTGACGAACTGCATCGTGTCGTAGATCGCCGTCATGGCGGTGAAGGACCCGCCCGGCGAGTTGATGTAGATGCTGATGTCGCGGTCCGGGTCGATGGACTCCAGCGTGATCAGCTGGGCCATCACGTCGTTCGCGGAGGCGTCGTCGATCTGCACGCCGAGGAAGATGATGCGCTCCTCGAACAGCTTGTTGTACGGGTTCATCTCCTTGACCCCGTACGTGGTGCGCTCGACGAACGACGGAATGATGTAGCGGTTGTCGACCGGCATCGGGCCGGCGCCCGGCCGGACGATATCGGCGAAACCGGGACGGTACAGGTCGCTCATGGTGGGCCTCCGATCAGTGGTCAGGTCGTCAGGAGACGGTGCCCTCGGAGGGCACCTGGGTGGCACTGAGCACCACGTGGTCGACGAACCCGTAGTCCTTCGCCTCGTCGGCGGTGAACCAGCGGTCCCGGTCGGAGTCGCGCTCGATCTGGTCGAGCGCCTGGCCCGTGTGCACGGCGATCTTCTCGGCGAGCGTCTTCTTCACGTAGAGCATCTGCTCGGCCTGGATCTTGATGTCGGAGGCCGTGCCGCCGATGCCGCCGGACGGCTGGTGCATCATGATCCGCGCGTGCGGCAGGGCGTAGCGCTTGCCGCGGGTGCCGGCGCACAGCAGGAACTGCCCCATCGACGCGGCGAGGCCCATGCCCACCGTGACGATGTCGTTCGGGACGTACTGCATGATGTCGTAGATCGCCATGCCGGCGGTGACGGAGCCACCTGGCGAGTTGATGTAGAGCGTGATGTCGCGGCGGCCGTCCTCGGCCGACAGCAGCAGGAGCTCGGCGCAGATGCGGTTGGCGATGTCGTCGTCGACCTGCTGGCCGAGGAAGACGATGCGCTCGCGCAGCAGCCGCTGGAACAGCTGGTCGCCCAGAGGCAGCAGGGGCGCCTCGGCGACCCGTGCCTGGATCCGCGACGACTCGTCGAAAGTCGGAGGCATGCTCACCGGGTGTTCCTCCGGTCCTTTTAATCGGTTCGGATGCTTGGACATTAACGCGCTCCCGGGCCCGCTTAAGCCCGGGGGGCCGCCTTTTCGCCAGGGGCGTACCCGCGTGCGGCCGGATGTCCCGCGCGTTCCGGACGATCTTCGCCAACGCGGCGCCCCGTCCCCGGCCGGAACGGGACACGCCCCGCACCCGGTGGTCGGGTGCGGGGCGTGTCCGCGATGCGCCGGGGACGTCCCGGAGGCGTGCGGCCGCCCCGGAGCGGGGCGAAGCCGTCAGAAGCCTCAGGCGTCCTTGTCCTTGGCGTCCTTCTCGTCCTGCGCCTCGGTGGCCGGGGCCTCCTCAGCGGCGGCCTCAGCGGTCTCCGCGGGCGCCTCCTCCGCGGCGGCGGCGTCCTCGCCCTCCTCCGCGGCCTGGACTGTTTCGCCCGTCTCGCCGTTCAGCTCGCGCTGCACGGCCTCGACGTCGATCTCGTTGCCCGACTCGTCCTTGACGGTGACGTGCTCGACGACGAGGTTCAGCGCCTTGCTGCGCAGCACCTCGGAGACGATCGCCGGAAGCTGGTTGTTCTGCGTCAGGTACTCGGCGAGCTGCTGCGGCTGCACGCCCATCTGCATCGCCTGCGTGACGACGTACTCGCTCAGCTCCTCGTTCTCGACGCCCAGCTCCTCCTGGACGGCGAGCTGGTCGAGGACGAACCCGCCCTTGACCGCGAGGCGGGCGGCGTCGGCGACCTCGGCGTCGAACTCCTCGGCGGACTTCTCCTCGTCCTTGAGGTAGTCCTCCTTGGTCATGCCGGCCATCTGGAGCTGCTGCTCCAGCTGCTGGTTGCGGCGGCCGATCTCCTCTTCCACGACCTTCTCGGGAAGCGGGATGTCGACCTTCTCCAGCAGCGCCTCGAGGGCCTTGTCGCGCGCCTCGGACAGCTGCTGCAGCTTCACCTGCCGGCCGAGCCGGGTCCGGACGTCCTCGCGCAGCTCCTCGATGGTGTCGAACTCGCTGGCGAGCTGGGCGAACTCGTCGTCCAGGTCGGGCAGGTTCTTCACCTTGACGCTCTGCACGGTGACGGTGATCTCGGCCTCCTCGCCGGCGTGCTCGCCGCCGACCAGGGTGCCGGTGAACGTCGCGTCCTCGCCGGCGGCCAGGCCGGTCAGCGCCTCGTCCAGCCCCTCGATGGCCGAGTTGCTGCCGACCTCGTAGGAGTAGCCGGTGGTGGAGGCGTCCTCGATCTCCTCGCCGTCGATGCGGGCGACCAGGTCGATGGAGGCGAAGTCGCCCTCCTCGGCGGCGCGCTCGGCATTGGTGAGGGAGGCGAACCGCTCGCGCAGGTTGCCGAGGGTCTCCTCGACCTGCTCGTCGGTGACCTCGGCGTCGTCCACCACGACCTCGAGGCCGTCGTAGTCGGGCACCTCGAACTTCGGCCGGATGTCGACCTCGGCGGTGAACGCGAACTGGGTGCCGTCGTCCAGCTCGGTCACCTCGACGTCGGGCTGGCCGAGCACGAAGATCTCGGTCTCCTCGACGGCGCGGCCGTACAGCTCCGGAAGGGCGTCGTTGACGGCCTCCTGCAGGACCGCACCCCGGCCGACGTACTTGTCGATCAGCGGGGCGGGGACCTTGCCGGGCCGGAAGCCCTTGATCCGCACCTGTTGCGAGATCTCCTTGTACGCCTTGTCGAGGTTCGGCTTGAGCTCGTCGAACGGAACCTCGACGGTGAGCTTGACCCGGGTGGGGGTCAGCTCCTCGACATCGGTCTTCACTGGGGTTGGTCTCCTTGATCGGGCGCTGTCTCGGCCGCGGCGTTCGACGCGTGCTCAACTCGAGGGGCGCGGCCACGCCGAAAGCCGGCTCCGCGCCTTCGCGCGCTCAAGTGTATGGGGTCACGGCGCCGGCTGCGGACATCGGAGGCCCGCAACACCGGCGAACACCTGTCAACGATGCCGCACAGGCAGTGACATACGTGCCCCGAACCTCCATACTCGTCCGGGATGAACGGGATAGCCGCGGCCTTCAGTGCGACCGGTCTCTACTACCTCGGGTTCGCCGTGTTCAAGCTGGCGGCGGACCGGATGCCCGCGCTGCGGGGCAACCGCATCCCGCACATGATCTGGACGATCGTGAGCAACTGGATCTTCCTGATCGCGCTCTCGGTCGTGCTCGGCGGGCTCACCCTGCAGATCATCGCCCTCCGGAACCTGCCGCTGTCCACCGCCGTGCCGATCTTCATGTCCGGCATCGTCCCGCTGCTGCTGATCGCGCTCGTGTTCTTCGGCGAGCGGCTCACCGCGCGCGAGTGGCTGAGCCTGCTGCTGACCGGCGCGGCGATCCTGCTGCTGACCGCGTCCCTGAGCGGGGACGAGCCGATCGGCTCGGCGGACGCCCCGCTGTGGAAGATCGCGGTCGTGGTGGCCCCGGCGGTGGCGGTGCCCGTGCTGATCCTGGTCCTCGGCGACTACCGGCCGGACGGCCGGCACGCCCGCCCGGTCACCGGCATCGCCTACGGGCTCAGCGCCGGCTTCCCGGTCGGCACCGCCGAGCTGGCGATCAAGGGGTGGAGCGACGACCCGCACGCCGCCGGAGCCGACATCCTCGCGACGCCGTGGCCGTACCTGACGGTGGTGGCGGCCGGCATCGGGTTCGGGATCATGGTGACGGCGTTCCAGCGCTGCCGGGTCTCGATCGTGGCGACGGTCATGACGGTCGCCGCCAAGTCCTACCTGCTGGCGATGGGCTCGTTCATGTACGGGGAGCCGTGGCCGCAGGACGCCGCCCGCTCGGCGATGCGGCTCGGCGCGCTGGCGCTGGGCGCGGTCGCCGTCCTGCAGTTCCCCCGGCACCGGCCGGTCGAGGAGGAGCCGGACGGGGCGTCCGGCGGGGCCGCGGCCCGGGAGGACGCGGCCGCCGCGCGCGACCCGTTCGGCGGGGCGGCGGTCGGCGGCCCGGTGCTGGGCGGGCCGGTGCTGGGCGGGCCGCGGCTCGGCGAGGTGTACGGGGCTCCGGTGCCGCCGCCGCGCTCCCCCTACGCGCAGGACCCGCTCGGCCAGGGCCCGTACAACCCGCCGGAGGGATACGAGCGGCCGGAGGCGCAGGCCCCACAGGAAGGACCCTCGCGGGAGGGAGCGCCGCCGCGCCGGCCGATCCGTCCGCAGAGCCCGACCGAGACCGGGTCGGACGGGCGCTGGCGCGGCTTCAACGAGTGAGCCCCCGGCCCGCCCGCGCCGGTGGGCGGCCTGTTCCGGACGCGACGGTCCCCGGCCTCCGCTGAGAGGCCGGGGACCGGTTCGTCTCAGCGGCGCTTGGAGTCGCCGCCCGGGAGGCCCTTGTCGAGGCCGGCCCGGCGGAGGGCGTCGGCCATGGCGCCGCCGCCTCCCTGGCCGCCGCGCTGGTTCTGACCGCCGCGGCCCTGCCCGCCGCGCCCGCCGCCGCGCTGGTTCTGGCCGCCGCGGTTCTGCCGCCCGCCGCCGTCGCGCTGCTGCTCCCGGCCCTGCCGCGGGCCGCCCTGGCGCCCGCCGCCCTGCTTGGCGCCGCCGCCCTGCTTGGCGCCGCCCTGCTTGCCACCACTGGACTTGCCGCCACCGGGCTCGTCGTCCAGGCGGAGGGTGAGCGAGATGCGCTTGCGCTGCAGGTCGACGTCCAGGACTTTCACGCGGACGATGTCGCCGGGCTTGGCGACGTCGCGCGGGTCCTCGACGAACTTGTCGGACATCGCGGAGATGTGCACGAGCCCGTCCTGGTGGACGCCGACGTCGACGAACGCGCCGAACGCGGCGACGTTGGTGACGACGCCCTCCAGCAGCATCCCGGGTTCGAGGTCGGAGAGCTTGTCGACGCCCTCCTTGAACACGGCGGTCTTGAACGCCGGGCGCGGGTCGCGGCCGGGCTTCTCCAGCTCGGCGAGGATGTCGGTGACGGTCGGCAGCCCGAACGTGTCGTCGACGAAGTCGCCGGGCTTGAGCGCGCGCAGCGCGGCGGTGTTGCCGATGAGGCCCTTGATGTCATCGCCGGCCGCGTCCAGGATCCGGCGGACGACGGGGTACGCCTCCGGGTGCACGCTGGAGGCGTCCAGCGGGTCGTCGCCGCCGGGGATGCGCAGGAAGCCCGCGCACTGCTCGAACGCCTTCGGCCCGAGGCGGGGCACCTCCTTCAGCCCGGCGCGGCTGCGGAACGGCCCGTTGGCGTCGCGGTGCGCGACGATGTTCTCCGCGAGGCCCTCGCCGATGCCGGACACGCGGGTGAGCAGCGGCGCGGACGCGGTGTTGACGTCCACCCCGACGGCGTTCACGCAGTCCTCGACGACGGCGTCCAGGGAGCGGGACAGCTTCACCTCGGAGACGTCGTGCTGGTACTGGCCGACGCCGATCGACTTGGGGTCGATCTTGACCAGCTCGGCGAGCGGGTCCTGCAGCCGGCGGGCGATGGACACCGCGCCGCGCAGCGAGACGTCCATGCCGGGCAGCTCGCGGCCCGCGTACTCCGACGCCGAGTACACCGACGCGCCCGCCTCCGACACCATGATCTTGGTGAGCCCGAGGTCGGGGTGCCGGGCGATCAGCTCGGCGGCGAGCTTGTCGGTCTCCCGGGACGCGGTGCCGTTGCCGATCGAGACGAGGTCGACCTTGTGCTCGCGGGCGAGCCGCGCGAGCGTCTCGATCGACTCGTCCCACTTGCGGCGCGGCTCGTGCGGGTAGATGGTGTCGGTCGCGACGACCTTGCCGGTGGCGTCCACGACGGCGACCTTGACGCCGGTGCGCAGGCCCGGGTCCAGGCCCATGGTGGCGCGGGTGCCGGCGGGCGCGGCGAGCAGCAGGTCGCGCAGGTTGGCGGCGAACACGCGGACCGCCTCGTCCTCGGCCTCCTGCCGCAGCCGGGTGCGCAGGTCGATGCCGAGGTGGACGAGGATCCGGGTGCGCCAGGCCCAGCGGACGGCGTCGGCCAGCCACGGGTCGCCGGGGCGGCCCTGGTCGGAGATCTGGAACCGGCGCGCGATCTCCGCCTCGTAGGAGCTGCGCGGCGCGGAGTCGTCGGCCTCCTCGGGCTCCAGGTCGAGGTCGAGGACCTCTTCCTTCTCGCCGCGGAACAGCGCGAGGACGCGGTGCGAGGGCAGCTTGGCGAACGGCTCGGCGAACTCGAAGTAGTCGGAGAACTTGGCGCCGCTCTCCTCCTTGCCCTCGCGGACCCGGGAGACCATCCGGCCCTGGTTCCACATGCGCTCGCGGAGCGCGCCGATGAGGTCGGCGTCCTCGGCGAAGCGCTCGACGAGGATCGCGCGGGCGCCCTCCAGCGCGGCGGCCTCGTCCGCGACGCCCTTCTCGGCGTCGACGTAGCCGGCGGCCTCGGCGTGCGGGTCGCGGGACGGGTCGCCCAGCAGCGTCTCGGCGAGCGGTTCGAGGCCGGCCTCGCGGGCGATCTGCGCCTTGGTGCGCCGCTTGGGCTTGTACGGGAGGTAGATGTCCTCCAGCCGCGCCTTGGACTCGGCGGCCATGATCTGGGCGCGGAGCTCGTCGGTGAGCTTGCCCTGCGACTCGACCGACTCCAGGATGGCGGCGCGCCGCTCGTCCAGCTCGCGCAGGTAGCGCAGCCGCTCCTCCACGGCGCGGAGCTGCGCGTCGTCGAGCGTTCCGGTGGCCTCCTTGCGGTACCGGGCGATGAACGGGACGGTCGCCCCGCCGTCGAGCAGGTCCACCGCGACCCGCACCTGCCCCTCGCGGACGCCGATCTCCTCGGCGATGCGCTGGGTGATGGTCGGCGTGGTCTGGCCGGTGGACGTCTGGCTGATGGTCGCTGTCACAGCTTGGATTCGCTTTCTCCCCTGGGTGTCGCCTGTGCATTGTCCAGGGAACGGGGCCGGTTGTCTTGTCACCGCTCGAATGACGGACCGGTCGGCGACCGGCCGTCCCGCTCACTCCGCCAGAGGGTAGGGCTAACTCCCCCATGATCCGCCCCGGTTCGGGGGCTTAGGCCCACTGGGCGGCGGGGCGTCCGGCGACACAATGGTGGGACCGGGAGCCCGGCGCGGCGGGCTGCCCCAGGACCTCGGATCCCTTGGAGGACGGGTGGACGGCAGGAAGCGCCTCATCGACCGGATGAGCGAGATCGCCCGGGGGACGTTCCTCAACGTCCTCCGCTCGGTGGTCCAGATCGTCCTGGCCTACGCGGTGAACCTCCCGCTGTTCATCCTCGCCGTGCTGGCGATCGCCTTCATCCCGCTGGGGGTGGGGATCGTGCTGGCGCCGGCGGTGCTGCTGGCGATCCGGGCGGTGGCGAACCTGCAGCGGACCCTGGCCGCGGACTGGCAGGGCGTGTCGATCCCGGAGCCGTACCGGCCGGAGCCGGCCGGGGCGTCCGGTCCGATCGGGCGCTTGAAGTGGGTGCTCGGCGATCCGGCGACGTGGCGGGATCTGCTGTGGTCGCTGCTGAACGTGCCGGTCGCGCTCGTGCTCGGGGTGCTGGCCGGGGGCATGACGGTGTACGGGCTTGAGGGCGTGTTCTTGGCGTGGTGGGTCGCGCTGCTGACGAACTACGGCTGGGGCCCGTTCTGGATGCTCGACGACTTCGGCGTGGTCGGGTACGTGGGGACGGCCGTCGGCGGCGCCCTTCTGCTGGTGCTGTCGGTTCCGGCGGGCGGGGCGATCCTGAAGGCGCACGCGCAGTTCAGCCGGTCGCTGCTGGCGCCGACGCGGAGCGCGCTGGCCGAGCGCGTGCGGCGGCTGACCGAGACGCGGGCGGAGACGGTGGACGCCTCGGCCGCCGAACTGCGCCGCATCGAGCGGGACCTGCACGACGGCGCGCAGGCCCGGCTGGTCGCGCTGAGCATGAACATCGGCCTCGCCGAGGAGATGATGAAGCACGACCCGGAGACCGCGCAGCAACTGCTCGCCGAGGCGCGGGAGGCGAGCGGGACGGCGCTGACGGAGCTGCGCGACCTGGTGCGCGGCATCCACCCGCCGGTGCTGGCCGAGCGCGGCCTGGACGGGGCGGTGCGGGCGCTGGCGCTGACCCTGCCGCTGCCCGTGGACGTCCACGTCGACCTGCCGGGGCGGGCCGACGCGCCGGTCGAGTCGGCGGCGTACTTCGCGGTCGCGGAGATGCTCGCCAACGTCGTCAAGCACTCCGCCGCGCGGCGGGCCTGGATCCAGGTCGAGCACTCCGGCGGCCGGCTGCTGATGATCGTCGGGGACGACGGGACGGGCGGCGCCGACCCCGCCGCCGGCAGCGGGATGCGCGGTATCGAGCGCAGGCTCGCGGCGTTCGATGGGACGATGGCGGTGACGAGCCCGCCCGGCGGGCCGACCGTCGTCACCATGGAGCTGCCGTGCGCGTTGTCATCGCCGAAGATCTCGCCCTCCTCCGGGACGGGCTGATCCGCCTGCTCGGCGCGTTCGGCTTCGAGGTCGTCGAGGCGGTGGACAACGGGCCGTCGCTGCTGCGGGCGCTGACCGCGCACCGCCCGGACGTCGCGGTGGTGGACGTCCGGCTCCCGCCGACGTTCACCGACGAGGGGCTGCGGGCGGCGCTGGAGGCCCGCAAGGAGATCCCCGGCCTGCCGGTGCTGGTGCTGTCGCAGCACGTGGAGCAGCTGTACGCGCGGGAGCTGCTGTCCGACAGCAGCGGCGGCATCGGCTACCTGCTGAAGGACCGCGTGTCCGACGTCAAGGTGTTCGTGGAGGCGGTGCGCCGGGTCGCGGACGGCGGCACCGCCCTCGACCCGGACGTGGTGGCGCAGCTGCTCACCCGGCACGCCCGCGAGGAGCCGCTGCAGCGGCTGACTCCGCGCGAGCGCGAGGTGCTCGGGCTGATGGCGGAGGGGCGCTCGAACGCCGCCATCGCGGCGAAGCTGTTCGTCACCGAGAAGGCGATCAGCAAGCACACCAACAGCATCTTCGGCAAGCTCGGGCTGCCGCCGTCCGAGGACGACAACCGCCGGGTGCTGGCCGTCCTCGCCTACCTGGGCGCCTGAGCCTTCCCCTCGGCGCGGGCTACCGGGCCCACGGCGGGACGATCCGCTCGGCGCCCTGGGGGGCGATCGCGCACTTGGTGTCGTCCACCAGCTCGTCGGGGTCGTAGGCGAGGCAGCCGGCGTGGGCGGCGACGACCGCGGTGAAGCCGGTGTCGCCGGTCGCCATCTGCCGGGGCACGTCGGCCGCGAGCACGATGGTGTCGCCCGGCCCGGCCTCCATCGTGCGGCCGTCGAGGTCGATGGTCGCGGCGCCGTCCAGGAACGTCCACACCTGCTCGGTGTCGAAGGCGTGCAGCGGGCCGGTCCTGCCGGGGAGCATGTCGACGCGCCAGACGGCGATGCCCTCGGTGCCGCCCTGGGTGGGCGTCGCGAACGTGGTCATGGTGCCGTTCGGCGTCTCGGTGCGGCGGCCGTCGGCGTTGCGGATGAGCGTCACGGGTCCTGATCCCCTAGGTTTGGACAACATGGTTGTCCATATAGTCAACGAGGTTGTCTTTCATGTCAAGCGACGGCACGGCACCTGACGGTGCGGCACGCGGCGGCGGGCCCCCGGACGCGCCCGGCTTCGAGCTTCCGCTGCGGCTCTTCCTCGCCTTCCGCGTGATCGTCGACGAGGTGCACGCCGAACTGGCGCGCGAGGGGCATCCCGAGCTGCGCCCGATGCACGGCTTCGTCTTCCAGGCCATCGGCCCGGACGGCACGACGGCCGTGGAGCTCGGCCACCGCCTCGGGGTGTCCAAGCAGGCCGCGGGCAAGATGGTCACGTCGCTGGAGCGCGCCGGGTACGTCGAGCGCGGCACCGACCCGCGGGACGCCCGGCGCAAGATCGTCCGGCTGACCGCGCGCGGGATCGACTCGCTCGACCGCTCCGCGCTGGCCTTCGAGCGGATCCGGGCCGACTGGGTCCGGACGCTCGGCGCGGACCGCGTCCGGGCCCTGGAGCACGACCTGCGCCGCATGACCCCCGCCGAGCTGTGGCGGCTCGACATGCCGGGCTGGTTCGGATCCGGCTGAACTTTTTCGCGGTCGGTGACCGTACGGGTCCAGGCAGTCGCTTAGACCACTCGCGGCGGGGCCCGCGGGGTTGCCGCAGGCCCTTGAACGCGCCGTTCCGCCCGGTTACCATCCTCCCAATTCTTAGGAAACTTTCCTAAGAGTTGAGCGGGGATTCCTGTTTGATTCGGGGGCCGGACCGAACGGAGAATCATGTCAAGACCGGGCGGACGGCGGGCCATCGCGCTCGCCGGCGCAGCGACACTGGCGGTGGCCACCGCCCTGCTCACGGCGCCACCGGCGTCGTCGGCGGGGACCGTCACCGCCACCTGCAAGAAGGGTTCCGACTGGGGCACCGGCTTCGACGGGACCTGCACCATCACCAACGGGAGCGGCGCCGCCGTCACCGGCTGGAAACTCGAAGCGGACCTGCCGTCCGGGACGTCCATCGGCAACGTGTGGAACGCGACCAAGACCGTCTCCGGGAACCACTACACCTTCACCAACGCGGGCTGGAACGGCACGATCGCGGCCGGCGCCACCGCCAGCTTCGGGTTCGGCGGCAGCGGCTCCGGGTGGTTCACCAACTGCACGGTCAACGGCGCGTCCTGCGACGGCTCGGGCAACCCCGGCGACGACACCGAGGCCCCGACCGCCCCGTCCGGCCTCACGGTCACCGGCAAGACCGCCACCAGCGTGACGCTGTCCTGGACCGCCTCGACCGACAACGTCGGCGTGAAGGGCTACGACGTCTACAACGGCAACACCAAGGCCGCCTCGACGACCGGCACGAGCACCACCGTCGGCGGGTTGTCCGCCAAGACCGCCTACACCTTCAGCGTCAAGGCCACGGACGCCGCCGGGAACACCTCCCCCGCCTCGGCCTCCGTGTCGGTCACCACCGACGACGGCGGCGGCGGCAACCCCGGCGCCGGCGACAAGGTCATCGGCTACTTCGCCGAGTGGGGCGTCTACCAGCGGAACTACCACGTCAAGAACATCCAGACGAGCGGCTCCGCCGACAAGCTGACCCACATCAACTACGCGTTCGGCAACGTCACCGGCGGCCGGTGCGCGATCGGCGACTCCTACGCCGACTACGAGAAGGCCTACACCGCCGACCAGAGCGTCGACGGCGTCGCCGACACCTGGGACCAGCCGCTGCGCGGCAGCTTCAACCAGCTCCGCAAGCTGAAGAAGCTGCACCCGAACCTGAAGATCCTCTGGTCGTTCGGCGGCTGGACGTGGTCCGGCGGCTTCACCCAGGCCGCGCAGAACCCGGCCGCGTTCGCCGAGTCCTGCTACAACCTGGTCGAGGACCCGCGCTGGGCCGACGTGTTCGACGGCATCGACATCGACTGGGAGTACCCGAACGCCTGCGGGCTGACCTGCGACACCAGCGGGCCGGACGCGTTCAAGAAGCTGATGAGCGCGGTGCGGGCCAAGTTCGGCTCCGGCAACCTCGTGACGGCCGCGATCACCGCCGACGCCAGTGACGGCGGCAAGATGGACGTGACCGACTACGCGGGCGCCGCCCAGTACGTCGACTGGTACAACCCGATGACCTACGACTACTTCGGCGCCTGGGACGCCAAGGGGCCGACGGCGCCGCACTCGCCGCTCACGTCCTACCCGGGCATCCCGCACGCCGGGTTCAACTCCACCGACACCATCGCCAAGCTCCGGGCCAAGGGCGTCCCGGCGAGCAAGCTGCTGCTCGGCATCGGCTTCTACGGCCGCGGCTGGACGGGCGTCACCCAGTCCGAGCCCGGCGGCACCGCCACCGGCGCCGCGCCCGGCACCTACGAGGCCGGCATCGAGGACTACAAGGTCCTCAAGGGCAAGTGCCCCGCCACCGGCACCGTCGCCGGCACCGCCTACGCCAAGTGCGGCAGCGAGTGGTGGAGCTACGACACCCCGTCCACCATCCGGGGGAAGATGTCCTTCGCCAAGGACCAGGGCCTGGCGGGCGCCTTCTTCTGGGAGCTCAGCGGCGACACCGCGAACGGCGAGCTGATCGCCGCGATGCGCGGCGGACTCGGCTGAGCGCGATGAGCCGTCTCGGCTGAGCTGTTCGCAGGAAGGGGTACTCCCAGCCCCTCAGCAGGCCGAGACATCCGGGCCCCCGACCAGACGGACGCCGGTCGGGGGCCCGCCCCTTTTCTCGGGCGGTCGCCTGGTTCAGGCGAGGGACTGGCCGCCGTCCACCGTGAGGACCTCGCCGCTCATGTAGGGGTTGGCCATCAGGAACACGGCGGCGGAGGCGGCCTCCTCGGCCGTCCCGAACCGTCCGAGCGGCATGGCGGCGCCCGCCTCGGCGATCGCCGCGTCGCCCTCCGCGCCGTCGGCTCCGTAGCGGCTGCGCAGCAGGGGCGTGTCGATGGCGCCGTAGCGGACCGCGTTGGCCCGCAGCCGGGCCGGTGCCAGCTCGACGGCCAGCGCGCGGGCGAGCGTCTCGACGGCGCCGGCCGCCGCGACCGGCGCGGCCATGCCCGGACGCGGGCGGGCCACGAGGATGCCCGAGCTGAGCGTGATCGAGCCGCCCGGCTCCATACGGGGGACGGCGGCGCGCACGATGTCGAGGACCGCCCCCACCGGAGCCGCGACGGCGTCCCGCGCGGCGGCCCGGCCGAGTTCGGTGACCGGGCCGATTCCCGCGGGGCGCCCGGCCGTCATCAGGACGTGGTCGACGGCGCCGGCCCGTGCGAACACCTCCTCGATCGCGTGGTCGTCGGTGACATCGGCGGGCATCCCGTGCACCTCGGCGGGGGCGCCGGTTCCGGCGGCGGTCACGCGGGCGACGGCGGACCCCAGCCGCTCCTCGTCGCGGCCGACGAGCAGGATGCGCGCGCCGACCGAGGCGAGCAGCCCGGCGGCGGCCAGGCCGATGCCCGAGCTGCCGCCGAGGACCACCGCCGTCCGTCCGGCCAGGCTCGACGGGCGCGGCGAGCGGACGGGGACGGGCGCCGGTGCGGGTGCGGCGGTCGTGGCCATGGGACCCTCCTAAATAAACCATCCGGTTGTTTTAGTGTGATCCCGTGGGCGGGCCCAAGTCAACCGGATGGTTTAATTACGGCCATGGGCTACGACGCCGAGGCGACCCGCCGGCGGATCTTCGAGGCCGCCGCCGCCGAGTTCGCCGCGCGCGGGCTCGCGGGCGCCCGGATCGAGCGCATCGCCACCGAGGCGCGGGCCAACAAGCAGGCCATCTACCTCTACTTCGGCAGCAAGGAGAAGCTGTTCGGCGCCGTGGTGCGGGCCGCGATGGAGGAGATCGGGAAGACGACCGAGATCGACCCCGCCCGCCTGACCGAGTCGGTGGGCCGGCTCTTCGACTGGTACCAGGAGCATCCGGAGCTGATCAGGCTCCTGCTCTGGGAGGCCCTGGAAACGCGGGGCGAGGTCCAGGGCGAGGACGAGCGGCGCGAGGCGTTCCGGCGGAAGGCCGACCGCTTCGCCGGCGCCGCCGGCGGCAGCGCGGAGCCGGGCGCCGGATCGCCGGAGGTCAGGGACCTGATGTTCACCGTCTTCGGCCTCATCGCGTGGAACTTCGCCGTCCCGCAGTTGCGGCGACTGATCCTGGACGAGGACGACGAGGCCGCCGCCCTGGCGCGCCGCCGCGCGGCGGTCCTGGAGGCCGCCCGCGTCCTCGCCGAAGCGCACGGGTCCGGCGGGGCCGGGTCCGCGCGATGATCAGCGCGGTGCTGTTCGACCTCGACGAGACGCTCCTCGACCACGAGGGCGCGGCGGGCGAGGCGGTCGCCCGCCTGTTCCCGGACGTGGACGAGGAGTGGCTCGTCCGGCGCTGGCACGAGCTGACCGAGGAGGCCGTCGACCGGTACCTGGCGGGCGAGCTGGACTTCCCTGGCCAGCGCCGCGCCCGGATCCTCCGGCTCGCCCCGGAACTCGGGCTCGGCGACTGGGACGACGCCCGCGCCGACGCGTGGATCGCCCGGTACGTGGCGCTGTACGAGGCGGCGTGGCGCCCGTTCCCCGAGGCCCGGCGCGTCCTGGACGTCCTGGCGGCGCGCGGCCTGCGGCTCGGCGTGATCACGAACGGGGACGCCGCGCAGCAGCGCCGGAAGATCGGCGCGATCGGCCTGGCGGACGTCCTGCCGTACGTCGTGGCGTCCAGCGAGGCCGGCTCCGCCAAGCCGGACCCCGCGATCTTCCGGACGGCCTGCGCGGGCCTCGGCGTCCCCCCGGAGTGCGCCGCCTACGTCGGGGACCGGCTCGTCACGGACGCGCAGGGCGCCGCCGCGGCCGGGCTCACGGGCGTGTGGCTCGACCGCGCCGGCGGCCCCGCGCCGGGCGAGCCGTCCGTCCCGCGCATCACGACGCTGAAGGAGCTGCCCCGGCTGCTCGCCGGCCGCTGACGCCGGGGTCAGCCCGTCTGCAGGACGGCCTCGATCTCCAGGATGATCTGGACCTTCTCCCCCAGCCCGAGGCCGCCGCCGCCCGGGACCTTGGCGGTGTCGCCGACCCCGAACTCCAGGCGGCTGATCTCGCCCGTCGCGGTGAACCCTGCGCGGGCGCCCTTGAACGGGTCGTCCTCCCGGAACGGGTCGGGGCCGAACCCCTCGATCTCCAAGCGCAGCGGGACCTGCCGGGTCAGGCCGCGCAGCGTCAGCTCGCCGTCCAGGACGAAGCCGTCGCCGTCCCGCCGCACCCCGGTGGAGCGGTAGGTCATCGCGGGGTACTTCGCGACGTCCAGGAAGTCGGCGGACCGGACGTGCTCGTCCCGCGTGGCGTTGCCGGTGTCGACGGAGGACAGGTCGATGGTCGCGGTCACCGACGAGTCCAGCGGGTCGTCGCCGGTCACGATCGTCCCCTCGAACGTCCCGAACCGGCCGCGGACCTTGCTGACCATCAGGTGCCTGATCGTGAAGCCGACGCCGGAGTGGAGGGGGTCGATGGCCCAGGTGCCGGCGACGTAGCCGGGGACCTCGACAAGCTCGGCGGTCATGGTGTCTCCTAGGTTATGAATGGTAAGGCGGTTCCGATCGGTAACCGCTCCCATAGTGCGGAGACCCCCGCGGTCGGCACAAGAAGGCACTTTTTTCTGCCCCGGTAACCTGGAGGGAACCATGGAGCACCACCCGGACCAGTGCCGGGCCCGCGAGATCCTCGACCGGGTCGGCGACAAGTGGTCGCTGCAGGTGATCGCGCTGCTCGGCGAGGGGACCAAGCGGTTCACCGAGCTCAAGCGCGAGATCGAGGGCATCAGCCAGCGGATGCTCACGGTCACGCTGCGCGGCCTGGAACGCGACGGCATCGTCACGCGGACCGTCTACCCGGTCGTGCCGCCCCGCGTGGAGTACTCCCTCACCCCGCTCGGCGCCACCCTGATGGACGCGGCCGAGACCCTCGTCATGTGGGCGGCGAGCCACATCGACCAGATCGACAGCGCACGCGCCGACTACGACGCGCGCGCGGCCGCGGAGGCGTCCCTCGTGAGATCCGCGTCGCAGAACACGCAGACGTAGTGCTCGTCTTTCACGACGTTGAGCTCCCCGCATTCGGCGCAATGCCGGAAAACGAACAAGGCCGTGAATTTCTCGGGCCGCTGAAACCCCGCACGGTCTAGCGCGGCGGCGACGGCGGGCCAGGATTCCTCCCCCGGGCAATACCCGGTCGACTGGTTGCTGACCTCGGTGACCACCGCGCCGTCGAAGGCGATCTCACCCGCTGCCAGGACGTCGCGTCCGCCGGCGCACACCACGTGCTCGCTGCGGCGCGGCGCAATGCGCAGAACCCCGTCGAGAGTGACGACAAAGGTGAACGGCTCGTCCTGGGCCTTCACGTCGGACGCCGACCTGACGGGCTCACCCGCCGTCCCGGGACGGACCAGCGCCCGCAACTCCGGCGGCCCCACATAGGCGTACACATCGCCACCGTAGGATCGTCCGCCGCTCGGCGCACCCGAAAACCATGTGCCGCTCCCCAGGCCGCGGGGTACGGTGGACGGCGATGGTCATTCACGAGGTGGGACGGCGAGCTAGCCGCGCCGAGCTGGGGAACGAGCAGTCGTGCCCGGCCCGGCTCGGCGGTGTGCGCCGTCATCCCATCGACCTCGTGAGGCCGTCCCATGCGCTCTTCTGACATCCGCTCGACCTTTCTCGGCTTCTTCCAGGAACGCGACCACCGCGTCGTGCCGTCGAGCCCGCTCGTCCCGTCCGATCCGACGCTGCTGCTGACGAACGCGGGCATGAACCAGTTCAAGCCGTACTTCCTCGGCGAGACCACGCCCGAGCATCCCCGCGCGGTATCGGCGCAGCGGTGCGCGCGCACGTCCGACATCGAGAACGTGGGCCGCACCACCCGGCACGCGACGTTCTTCGAAATGCTCGGCAACTTCTCCTTCGGCGATTACTTCAAAGAAGAGGCGATCACCTGGGCGTGGGAACTGTTCACGCGCCACTACGACCTCGACCCGGAACGCCTCTGGGTCACCGTCTACCGCGACGACGACGAAGCGCACCGCCTGTGGCGGCGCATCGGCGTCCCGTCCGACCGCATCCAGCGGCTGGGCATGGAGGACAACTACTGGTCGATGGGCATACCCGGCCCGTGCGGACCGTCGTCCGAACTCCACTACGACCGGGGCCCGTCCTTCGGCCGCGAAGGCGGCCCGGCCGTGGACGGCGAGCGCTACCAGGAACTCTGGAACCTGGTCTTCATGCAGAACCTCCGCGGCGAAGGATCGGGTAAGGACGATTACCCGATCCTGGGCGAACTCCCGGCGCGGAACATCGACACCGGCCTCGGCCTCGACCGCCTCGCCGCGATATTGCAGGGCGTCGACACCGTCTGCGAAACCGACCTCCTTTCGCCGACCCTCCGCCTCGTCCAGGAAAGGGCGGGACGCGCCTACCCCGGCCGCGACGGAAGCGACGACTCGACGTCCTTCCGCGTCGTCACCGAGCACTCCCGCTCGATCGCGTTCCTCATCGCGGACGGCGTCCTGCCCGCCCGCGACGGCCGCGGCTACGTCCTGCGCCGCCTGATGCGCCGCGCGATCAGGCACGCGCGCCGCCTCGGCATCGACCCCGCGCTCCCGGACCTGACGTCCAGCGTCGTCGGCACCTACCCGGAACTGGCGCCGCAGTCGGACCTCATCCGCCAGGTGGTCACCTCCGAGGAAGAGGCGTTCGGCCGCACGCTCCGCCAGGGCACCCGCCTCCTCGACACGGCGATCACCCGCGCCACGTCCACGATCTCCGGCCGCACGGCGTTCGAGCTGCACGACACCTACGGCTTCCCGATCGACCTGACCATCGACGCGGCGCGCTCCGCGGGCCTCACCGTCGACGAGGACGAGTTCGCCGAACTCCTCGACCGGCAGCGCCGCCAGGCGCACCGGGCCGGCCAGGACCGCAAGGGCGACGCGGTCGCACGCCAGGACCACTACCGCCGCATCACCGCGCGCCACGGCCTCACGGACTTCGTCGGCCACCACACCGAAACAGCGGAAACACGCATCACCGCGCTCCTCGACCCCACCGGGGAACTCCCGAGCGCGCACGAGGGCGACGAGATCGACGTGATCCTGACCCGCAGCCCGTTCTACGCGGAGTCGGGCGGCCAGGTCGGCGACACCGGAATGATCCGCACCACCGGCGCGACCCTGCACGTCCTCGACACCCAACTAGGACTGGACGGCCTCCACGTCCACACCGTCCGCGTCCTGAACGGCGAGCTGCGCCCCGGCGACGAGGCGGAGGCGTCCATCGACGGCGACCGGCGCGCGGCCACCGCGCGCTCCCACAGCGCGACCCACGTCCTGCACGCGATGCTGCGCCGCCTCCTCGGCGACCACGCGACCCAGCGCGGCTCCCGCGTCGAACCCGGCCGCCTGCGCTTCGACTTCGCGCACTTCTCCCCCGTCGACACCGTCCCCGTCCAGACCCTCGTCAACGACTACCTCCTGGACGACCCCGAAGTGCGCGTCTGGGAAACCAGCCGCTCCTCAGCGAAAAAGGCAGGAGCGCTGGCGATGTTCGGCGAGAAGTACAACGACGACGTCCGCGTAGTCGACATCGGTGACGCGTCCCGCGAACTGTGCGGCGGCACCCACGTCGGCCACGGCTCGCAGGCGGGCCCCGTCCACATCGTCGGCGAATCGTCCATAGGCACGGGCCTGCGCCGCATCGAAGCGCTCACCGGCCCCGACGCCCTCCGCCACTACGACCACCAGACCCACCTGCTCAACGAACTGGCGGCGCTCCTGAACGTCCACCCCAACGAAGCACCAGACCGCCTCCGCCAGCGCCTGGAAACCCTCGCGGCGACCCAACGCGAACTAGAGGAACTCCACAGAACGAACCTGCGCGTCCAGGCCCAGCACCTCACCCCCCACAAGGAACCTCACCCCAACGGCTGGCTCCTGGCCCAAACGATCCCCGGCCTAACCCCCAGCGACCTCCGCACCATCGCGACCGACGTCCTCACCCCGCGCGGCGTAGTGATCCTGGGCACCACCGCCAACGACAAAACCGCACTGGTCGCGGCAGTGGGCACGGACCTCGACATCACGGCACGCGACCTCCTGACCAGCGCCGCCCAAGAGCTGGGCGGCGGCGCCGGCGGCAAGGGCAGGATCGCGAACGCGGGCGGCCGCCACCCCGAGAAGCTCCCGCACGCGATCGCCACGGCCGCGGCCGAAGCCCGCGCCCTCCTCGGCTAGGCGAGCGACCAGGGTCTGATCAGGACTAGACTTCTCCCCGTCATCGCGATCAGCGGTGATGTGCGGGCTGTAGCGCAGTTTGGTAGCGCACTGGCTTTGGGTGCCAGGGGTCGTGGGTTCGAATCCCGCCAGCCCGACCGGGGAGACCGTCCGGCGGCCGACCACCGTCTCCACCCGTCCCCGAAACCCTGTACGCTACGGGTTGGCGATCGAGACCCCCGAGGCTCTCCATCCGCCCGCGGGCGTAGCTCAATGGTAGAGCCCCAGTCTTCCAAACTGGCTACGCGGGTTCGATTCCCGTCGCCCGCTCCCACCGCAAAGGCCCAGGCAGGAACTGTCTTTCCCCGCCTGGGCCTCGCCATTTCCCACGATCGCCACGGCCTCCGCACCCGTTGCGTGCCCAACCGTTTCAGCGTGCCCTCGTCACCTTGTCTCACTGGCCCGACCCCCCTCGAACGCCTCCCCAAGCACCACCGCGATCACCCTGTCTCGATCCTGGCTAGCGTGCTGATAGACCAGCGCCACCCGCGTGGAGACGTGGCCCGTCCTCCCCATCAACTCTTTAAGGCTGGCACCGCGCCATCGGGACCTCGGACACCCCGGCGACCTCACGCCCCAACCCCAACGCGTCAGCCGTCCCCGCCCAGGGAACCGGTGCCACGCTCCCACTCCCCAAGGCCAACACTGCCGTTCAGCCGCCCACGGTCGGGGCCGACTTCTCCGCCATCAACGGCGCGTTGCGTCGCCTCTACTTCTCCGTTCAGCCCGCCCAACTCCACCCGACAGTGGTCGAGCACACCAAGCTCGGCACGCAGCTCCTGGCCGAGACGACCGGCGTCCCGCGCACCATCCTGGCCACCGCGCTCGCCGAGTCCCTGCTCCTGGTCGGCCGCATCGAGTTCTTCGACCTGCGCCAGCCCGACGACGCCGACGCCTCATACGTCCGCGCCCTCCAGGCCGCCGGCGAAGCCAACGACCCGCTCTTGGGCGCGGCGATCCTGGCTCACGCCGCGTTCATCCCCGGATGGGACGGCCGACGCGACGAGGCAGCCGAACGCATGCGCGCCGCCCGCACCTACGCCCGACGCGGCACCGCCCCCGCCGAATTCCTGGCATGGCTGGACGCCGTCGAGGCCGAGTGCGAAACCCGCTGCGGACACCCCCGCGAAGCGCTCCGCCTCATCAACCACGCCGAACACCTGCTGGCCGAGAGCACCGGGCAGCCCGCCCCCGACTGGTTCAACTGGTTCTCGCCCATCAGCCTCGCGTCATTCAAGGGAGACACCCAGCTCAAGGCCGGTCAGCCCGCCCAGGCCAAGGCCACACTCCTCGGCGTCCTGGACGCTATCGGCGACACCAACGCCAAGCAACGAGCCGTCATCCTCGGCGACCTGGCCGCCGTCGAGGTCGCCCAGCGTGACCCCGAAGCCGCATGCTCCTACGCCCAGCAGGCCCTAGAGCAACTCGCCGTCACCTGGTACGCCACCGGCATGGACCGCGTCCACGACGTCCGCCGCACCCTCCAGCCATGGGCCGACACCGAATGCGTCCGCCGCCTGGACGACCGCCTCTACGGATGGCAGACCACCCTCAGCGCGCTCCAGCGTTGAACTCAGCGATACGACCCGGAAGCTCGGCCAGCGAATCAATCCGCATCGTCGGAACGCGGTCGGCTTCCGGGTCGTCCTGCTGAACGATCCCCCACGGCCCCCGCCGGATCAGCGCCGTCCGCAACCCCGCCGCAGCCGCGGGCATGATGTCGTTGTCCAAGCGGTCACCCACATACAGCACCTCGCCCGCATCGCAGGGCGCAGCGTCCACCACGCACCGGAAGAACCCCGGATCAGGCTTGGACACACCCCAGTCATCCGACGTCGCGATCATGTCACTGGGCAGGTCCAACGACCGCAGGATCCCGCCGGCCCGCACCGTCTGATTCCCCGCGATCCCGACCCACAGCCCATCACCCCGCAGCTTCGCCAGCGTCGGACGCGCATCCGGATACAAGTCCTCATCCCCGAACGTCTCAGGCCGCCCCACCTCGGCCCGCTCCTCACGCTGCTGCGTCAGATCAAACCCCGGCGCGAACACCTGGAACGTCTCCCGGTAGTCCAACCCCCGAGCGATCACCGCCCCGAACATCGCCGAGAACGTATGCCGAGGCACCCCCAACCAGTCAGCCCACGTCCCATACTCCCGAGTCTCGTTCACCAGACACTCGCCGACATCGAACACCACAGCGCGAATCATGTTGTGCAGCTTACGAGACGCAACTAGCCCGTTAGAGACTGCCTTCAAGCCAACCAAGACAGTTACCGCTTCCGGGAGACGTGGGGCGTGCACGCGCTCTAAACTGCCAGGATCCCGTCGCTTCATATTGATCGCACAGGCAGCCCGGACCCGTCATCGGACGCCTACAGCCCCGACCAACATAATCCGGCGGCCCCAGCAACGCAGGTTGGACAAGGTACTAGCCATGACAGACCATCAGAAGAATCTACCAGCGCGTTTCTACACTGACGACACACAAAGCATCGCATTTATGCTGCAAAAATTTGGAGAAGTACTGTCGCATCTCAGAGAAGGTGAAACCCTTCAGGACTATACATCGCGAAAAGATGAAGTAATAGTATCGACGGTTCAGTCCATTCTCGAATTGACTCGCGATTTCGACGCATTCGACATCATAGACCTGATGCGCCAGCGGGAAACGCCCCTATATCTGCCGCATTATAGAGAGAGTTCGACCGACAAGCGCGCTGCGGCAATCGAACTAGTTGCCGTCCTGATGAGCGCAAGAGGCTATCGCGAACCAGACACAAAAAGCACCAGCTATCCAAATGAAATCATCGAAAAACTTCACGCATACTGCAGCCAACTTCTCGACCTGTCTGTCTTTGCGCGCCTGCATGAGGCAGAGAGGCACCCAGAGGAACCTCTTGCTGACTTGGCAGCAACTTACGCCGGCCATGAACTGAACGTGAGAGTTAAACAGTATGTCGACATTCAGGAAGAAATAAATAGTGAACTGTTCTCAAGTCGACGCGGTGATGCGCAAGTCCTTGAAACCATCGGGTTCACCTACGAGGAATTCACCCGCGTCCGTGACAGCGTCTCAGAACTCTATGAGGAGAAGTTTCATGACGCTCTTGCAAAGCTTGGCCAGTCTGTACAAAATTGGGTTCCTGGCGAACCTCCAAGCGACGTCGACCTTCGGCGTGGCTCCGAAGCCACTTTCTCCATATTCGCCACTCCTGGAAAGCGCGCTTCCTTCACTACCGAGGATGTAGTTGCGCACACCGGCCTAGAACTATCCAAAGTAAACATTATTCTCAACACCTTTTCAACGCATTTCGAGGCCAAGGATGCAACGGAAAGTGTGGCCTCATTTCTCGACGGAGATGGCCCATACAATCGGGCAGCACTTCTAGTCGACAATGAAGGCAATTACATAACTATTGGCTTGCCACTGGGAACGGACTGCTTCAGACAAGTCGTTGAAGCCCGCTTGAAGGGGACCAAGGCATGGAATCGTTATGATAGTCGACGGATGCGTGCAAGTGAGCAGCTTTCAGTAAAGTATTTGAGTCGGCTTCTGGGGGTCCCTGTCGCTCATGTGGCGCTGAAGTATCTTCGCCCGAGGGAAGGGGTACCGATCACTGCACTGAACCATGAAGCAACGAATCTCCAGTCAATCTCTGATCAGACAGAAGCGGACGCGCTGTTCCTAATTGAGGATGTCGCGATCTGCGTTGAAGTTAAAGCGCGAAGCGTCTCCGAGCAGGCTAGGCGAGGGCAGATAAGAAGGCTATCTACAGATCTGAAGAGAACGATCGGCGAAGCACATGAGCAAGCATGCAGACTTGAAACACTGATCGCTGAGAATCAAGGTCTTTGGCTTGAAAATCGAGAGTGGCTGGATTTGGAGCAGGTCAGGGAGATTAGATCCATCGCAGTCTGCCTGGATGACATGGGCCCCCTCGGCACAGGTCTCGATGAATTGGTCCGCGCTGGGATCATAAAACGTGAAACCTTCCCCTGGATTGTCTCTTTGCATGATCTCGCGGTTATCTCCCGGGTACTTGACCGCCCGGCCGAGTTCTTGCTCTATCTACGCAGAAGAACCAACTCTCACATTTCCCTCCTATTCAGGGCGGTCGATGAGCTCGACCTATTCATGTTGTTTATGGGAGGTAAGCTCTATGCCGAGCCGGACCCCCAACTCGTTTACGAGAGATTCTCGCAATCTGGAAAACCGACACCTCAAGCAGAGAAGCAATTTCGCAAACAATCGACACTAACACGCGTCTCTACGCTAACGGATCGGCTAGACCATTGGATGTACGGCAAGCAGGGAGTCTTTCACGAGGCCCCCTCCAAGCCCACCTTTGTTCCGCTTGAAGGCATTGCCGAAATAGTGGACTATCTTGCCAATGGACACAAATCCGGCTGGCTAAGATTTTCTGCAGATCTCCTCAATCTATCAACCGAAAGTCAGCGCCGAACGCTAAGAAATCTGAAGAAGATAACAGACGCCACCAAGCGTGATCAATCCTCCCACTCCACAGTTCAATGCTATCCGGACGATGAGGGGTTTCCAACGCTCTTCGCAGCTACCCTGCCTCCCGGGGGCGAGATAGGGCACGCGTTGCGAAGTCTTGAGATGTATATCACGGCGAAGAAGCATCAACTTGGTTCCGATCGTTCTTTAGGGATACTTCTTAGCGAAGGCAATATAATTGCGAGTCGCTACATGAACACAAGGGTGACAGAAGACGCCCAACTCGATCGATTGGTAGCGGCCATGGGCCTTCAGTCTCCCGAGGTAATGCGTCGCCCTGTTCCACCGCCGAAGAAGAGCAAGCGAAAGCCAACGAAGAAGAGCAAACGTAAGCCGAGTTCGAAGAACAGGCGCAAGCGTCGGTGACGCCAACTCCATCGGCTTGCCGAATTGGGCTGTTTTGGATCAAGGGGCGGCGGCGCTCAGGCCGCTGCGCGGCCTCGCGCCAGGCCGCCCGGAGCGTGCGGCGTAGGCGCCGGTCACCGGACGGCCGCGCCGGGCCTCGCATCGCGACGCATCCGCCGGCTACGCCCCGAACCGGTCGTCGCGGGGCGCGCCGCCGCCCTGACGAATCGACGCCGGAGCCTCTCAGCCCGTTCGGCGATGAGCACCAGGCGCGAGTCTGGTCAGGCCATTCGGCGACGAGCACCAAGGCGTGACTGTGGTCGAGCACCGTTGGAGTCTTCGGGGAGTTGCCGGAAGATCGGTTGAGCGTGCGCTACTGGGGAACCCCGTGGTTCCCCAGACCTCTCCTGGAGCCGGAGGGCACTCCCGCGCGGAACGGTCTGTCACGGGGTTCTCGCCGTTCGCGCGGGAGCACCCTCCGGACAGGTCTCGTCGGAGCCGGAGAGGCGCGCGGGGGAGAACAGCAGTTACGCCGCATGCCCCGGGCGGCCCCAAAGAGGCAGCGTCTTGAGTGCGGATGGCCAGGAGCGGGCAACCGCTTCTCCCGAACGGTCGCCGGCACCATTGAACGTCCCTAGCATCGAGCTTGTGAGCCGAGACAAGACGACGCCGGAGTATCGGCCGGTGAAGGACGCGCACAAGACCCTCGGGCTCTGGTCGATCCGCCGGGCGCTGACGTTTGCCTTTACCACCGCCGTGGTGTTGCTGGTCGCTGCGTGGTTCCTACTGTCGTTGCTCTTGGGGTCACCGTCGCATGCCGAGCCCAAGCCACTGGAGACCAAAGACCTCCTGGACTTGCTCAAACTGGTCTTCGCCTTGGTCGCTGGTGTCGGTGCCCTGGTCGCCCTGGTGACCGCCTACCGCCGTCAACGGGTCGACGAGGCCGCAGGGGAACGCGCCGAACGTGTCCAAGCCCACGTCGAGTACGGCCAGGGCGTCGAGCTACTCGGCCATGACAGGGCCGCAGTGCGACTGGGCGGGTTGTACTCCCTGGAGCGCTTGGCCCAAGACCACCCCTACTACCGTCAGACGGTTACTGATGTCGTGTGCTCCTACCTGCGGATGCCCTTCCCAGCGTTGCCAAGCGGCCAGGATGATCAATCCGAGCAGCCTGCCGACCACACCACCCAAGATCCCGAACTACAGGTCCGGCTCACCGCGCAACGGCTCCTCAAACGCCACCTGACCATCACCGACCCAGACCAGCAGCCCCCCACCTACTGGGACAGCATCCACATCGACCTCACCGGCGCTTACCTGATCGATTTCAACTTCAGAAACTGCCACCCAACAAGCGCGACATTCACCAAGACCCACTTCAGTGGGGAAGCCGGGTTCGTCGGGGCGAAGTTCAGCGGGGACGCCGGGTTTGTCGGGGCGAACTTCAGCGGGGACGCCTGGTTCAACAGTGCGGAGTTCAGCGGAGAAGCCGAGTTCGTCGGGGCGAAGTTCAGCGGGGACGCCTGGTTCAACAGTGCGGAGTTCAGTGGGGGCACCAAGTTCGACCAGGCGAAGTTCAGCGGGAACGCTGAGTTCCTCGGGGCAATGTTCCATCACTACACCTATTTCGACTGGGCGGAGTTCAGTGGAGACGCCAAGTTCGTCGTGGCGGAGTTCAGTGGGAGCGCCTGGTTCGGCGACGCGAAGTTCAGTGGGGACGCCGAGTTCGGCGAGGCGGAGTTCGGTGGGGAAGCCTGGTTCGGCCGGGCGGAGTTCAGTGGGGACGCCAAGTTCGACGAGGCAGAGTTCGCACAGGAACCCAACTTCGTTGAAGCCAAAGCGACCTATCCGAACGTAAACAACGTATGGCCGAGCCCTTGGCGGGTAGAGGGAGAGGCCTCTGGCATGGCGCGGCTTACCCGCGGGGGCTGACAGCAACGATGACAGCAACATCAGCAGACGCCACCGCACATGATCAGCCGTCACAACGAGGTCATCGGAGGGAAGCAAGGCAGCGACCTTGGTCATGATCGAACTGATAAGGATGCGGTCAAGCACCCAAGTCGGCCCAGCACACGTGTGAACCAAGATCCGGAACATGTGCGGAATGCTGAGCAGCACGAAGGGCGAGCGGGAGCGTTCATGCGCAGGTCAGCACGGTTGCCCGTGCCGATCGGGTACGCGCCCTCCGGAGCCGTGTGCGCGGACCCCAGCGTGCCCTGATCGTGCCCGTTGGGGTGGTCGGTAGTGGGGTGCTACGGTCGCTTGCGGATCATGGGGCGTGGTCGTTGAGCTGCATCGGGGCTGGTTTCAAGATCGGGAACCGATATCTTCCAAACTGGCTACGCGGGTTCGAATCCCGTCGCCCGCTCCCACCGCAAAGGTCCAGGTAGGAACCCTGTTTCCCCCTGGGCCTTGCTTTTCCCACAATCGCTACGGCTTCCGCGGCCGATCGTTAGGGCGTGTCCTCCAGGAGCTGTCCGCCGTCCAACTCGGCGAGCGCGCCCACCACGCGCACGATGCCCGCGTCCAGGTCAAGGGGCGGCGGCGCTTGGGCCGCTGGCGTGGGCCCGCGTCTGGCCGCCCGGAGCGTGCGGTGGGGGTGCCGGTCACCGGACGGACGCGCTGGGCCGCGCATCGCGACGCGTCCGCCCGTCCGCCGACGAACCGAAGTTACGGGGTCGCGCCGCCCGCCTCGAAAGCCTTTGCCACCGTCTCGCGGACCTGGTGCCACAGGTCGTCGTGAAGTGATGCGTCCAACCCCTCGGCTCGAAAGACCGCCTCTGTGAACGAATCCACGTCCAAGGGTGGCGATGCACATAGCGCCGCCTGATCTGCTGGGGACAGGCAAAACCCCAGGCGGACGCACAGGTCACGAAGTAGGAAGCCCACATCCTCAGGGGCAAACTCGGGAACGGTCACACGCACCATGCTCGGCCACCGACGTAGCTAGGACCAAGTGGGTTTCACCGGTGGGTGAACGGGTGTTGCGAGTTGGCCTGGAAGGTGCTCCTTTCACAGGCGTGGTCTGCTGGTCCTGTGGGGGACGTCTCGCAGACCCGTCGTGTGTGCACCGCTCGCTCCACGTCCCGTGGTTGCTTCGTGCGTGGAAGAAGCGGCGGGCCACGCTGCGGGTACTGGGCGTGCTGCGCTCGCAGGTCCGCCAGGACGAGGCCGTGGCGTCGGTGCCAGTGCCGGGATCATCGGCTCCTTGAGCATCGACTCTGGTCTGGCTGGCCGCACACCGGTGGCCGGCCTGCGGCTACGAACGCCATACCGCCACCAGTGCAGCCGTGATCTGCTGGGCCGCCTTCGGCCTCATGGCCCTCTGCCTGATCCGCGGCGAACCACCCTCCCTCCGCCAAGACCCCTCACATACCGATAACTAGATCATTTTCGAACGCGCACTTTGAAAGCCCCGGCCGTACCGCTCGGCTCAGGAGCTCTCGTCGTGATGCGCATGATCGGGTGTCAGGGGAGGTCGTGTGCTCCACGCTTGATGTCGGCGGCCAGACTGCGGAAGCGCTCGACCGGGAGTGTGATGCGGGGGCCGCTCGGGTCCTTGCTGTCACGCACGCCGACTGCCTGGGGGGAGCGCGCCAGCTCGACACAATCAGAGGTCGCACTGCCGCCGCTGTAGCTCGACTTGCGCCAATTCGTCATCGATGGTTCTCCAGTTCGACCGCCACCAGTGCAGCCATGATCTGTTGGGCCGCCTTCAGCCTCATGACCCTCTGCCTGATCCGCAGCGGACGACCCGCCGTCCACCAAGACCCCTCACATACCGATAACTAGATCATTTTCGAACGCGCACTTTGAAAGCCCCGGCCGTGCCGCTCGGCTCAGGGGCTCTCGTCGTGATGCGCATGATGGGGTGTCAGGGGAGGTCGTGTGCTCCTCGCTTGATGTCGGCGGCCAGACTGCGGAAGCGCTCGATCTGGAGGGTGATGCGGGGGCCGCTCGGGTCCTTGCTGTCACGCACGCCGACGTCACCAGAGAGATTCGCAACCTCCACGCAGTTGGACTGACCGCCTGTACCGCTGCGGCTCGACTTGCGCCACTGGGTCATGTGAACTTCTCCAGTTCAGCCTCCAGCAAGGCCCGACTTGGGCCGACTGGGGCGGCTATGTCGCTCATCAAGTCGTACCTTACTGCCACTTCCTGCACATCGAACGGGTCCATGAGGAAGCAGCCACGCGTCGCCGCTTCGGTGTAGGCGAGGTCCCGGTCCCCGACCGTGAGGAGCACAAAAGGGCCGTCAAGGCCCGGATGAGCACCCGCGTTCTTCTCCACTATCCGGATACTGATGAAGGGAAGCTCGCTCAACTCGATCAGCCGAGTGAGTTGGCCGCGCATGACGTCTGGACCGCCCACGATTTGCGACACTGCCGCCCAGCTGAGAAGGGCCGTCACTCGCGGTGGCTTCGTCTTGCCGAATACGGTGGCCTGCCGCGCCAGTCGCCGGTCAAGGGCCGCTTCAAGATCCTCCGCAGTTCCGGCGCTCAGTGCGGCACGCGCGTAGTCCGGTGTCTGGAACAGCCCCGGGATGACCGATGACTCCCACATCCTGAGCCTTGACGAGCGCGCCTCCAACTCGGCGAGTTCCAGCAGCCAGTTGCCCTCGTCGGCACGCTCGGCGAACCCGACCAGGGCCGTGAACATGCCGTCCGTGTTCCACACACGGTCGATGATCTCCGCATGCTCCCGCTTGAGCTTGAGCGTGTTGGACTCGTACCGGGAAACAGTCGAACGGTCACAGTCAAGTAGGTCACCGAGCGCCTGCCCCGACATCCCGTGTGCTTTGCGATAGCGACGCAGGTGGAACGCCATGAAGTGCCAAATCGATCTTGACGGGTCGAGTGACTCCCGCGCGAGCATGGCCTCTCCCGTTTGTTGCGGATGATTCCGGAACGTAGCGATCGTAGCTCAGAGCGAGCACGCTTACACCCGAAGTAACCGGCAACGTTCCGAAGGTCGTAGCGATATGTCCGTACCTGCCCCAGAAATCCCGACTCTTCTTCTCGATCCCAACGCAAACGCGCTGGCGCTGGCAAGGGATTTCCTTGCCACTCTGTTCCAGGAGTGGGGCTCCGCGGACGACTTCATGGCGCGTCTGGTGGTGTGCGAACTGGTGACCAACGCGTGGCGGCACGGCGAGGGTCAAATCATCCTTCGTGTCTTCCGCGACGTCCGCGCTCACCTGGTGGTGATCGAGGTGTGGGACCAGGGGGACGGACTGCCGGTGGTCCGCCCCGAGGACTTCGAGGCGACCTCGGGGCGGGGCCTGCTGCTGATGTCGCAGGTCGTGGACGACTGGGGAACCCGACCGATCGCGGAAGGCGGAAAGATCGTATGGGCCAAGTGCGCCCTGTGAAGGCCCAGGCTGAGCAGTACGTCCTGCGGTGGCGGACGTACCGGGGCCATGCGACGGCGGAAAGGTTCCTGAGCCTGTTGGCCGTGGCTCTGGAGCCTCGGGGGTGGCGTCTGGTCCGGCTCTATCGCCCGCAGGGGTTCCCGGTGCCCCTGCTGTGGATCTACGCCGGCGGCCCCGTCGATCACGTCGGACTCGGGGTCATCGTGCTGGCCGTTCCGGGTGGAGCATGGGGGTACCACGACGCCGAGCGTGGGCGGCGCGGCTACCTGGCTCCCTGCGGTGACGCCAAAGCCGCCGCCGGACAAGTCGAAGACCTGCTCAAGCACCGCATGTTCCCCGGCACCTGGTAGGCCACAAGAGGGGCGACCCCATGGGGTGGGGCTCAGGGATCGACCTTCATTCCCGGCGGTGACACGCGGCCCTGGCTGGGGAGTTCGGGCCGTCGCTCGTCACCGTCCGCCCCGCCTCTCCGCTTAACCCCCGGAGCAGAGAGGCGGGGCCACGCTTCCCGTGCAGCATGCTGAGCGGATCGACCGCTCGCCGCCGGGTCGCGCCGCCGCTTTAGTCGTCCTCAGGCTCTATCAGGCCCATGGCGAAGGCGAACGTCTCCACGAACTCTCGGTACGCCGAATCCGTCTCACTCGCGGCCAGGGCCGCCAGCTCGTCAGCAACCCGCTGCTTGTCCGCCTCGGAAAGCTGGTTGAGGAGGTAACCGGCGTACTCCTGCTGCTTGATCGCCGTGTCATCGTCCAACACCACCTCGTCGCAGGTCTCGAAGAACCAGGTGTACGCAACTACCACCTTGAGCAACTGCGTGACCAGTTGAGGGGATTCACTCATCCCCGCATCCCACCAGACGCCACCGACGTGATGGCATCGCCGTCCGAGTTACCCGCGCTCATCTAGGTGAGCCAGCAGGGTGCGGAAACGGCGAGCGTCGCGCCGGGGCAGAGCGTGAGCGGCCGCCTCTAAGTAGGAGCGCACCTCCCAGGGGTCGGCGCAGCACTCCCAGAAGCCCCAGCCCTCATATCTCGGGTCGTAGAGCCGGTGGTAGAGATCGTCCAGGACGGCTCCCCAGAGTCGGAGGGCCTGTCCTGTGGTTCCTGGGCCTCTGCGGCGAAACTCGAACGGGATCAGCATGGTCATGCCGTGGGGCGATAGCGAGGTGTCCGCATTTTTGGGGGCGTCAGTCTTGGCGGGACGAGTTGCTCGTGTTCGTTTGTTGAGACCGGGCTGCACGTTCGTTTGTGACACCGCTGATCACCTGTCAGGCAGGCTTTCGGTCCCCAGGGCTTCGTCCAGTGGGTAGCCCTGGTCCCTCCGGTTGATTGAAGCGCGAAGGTGATTGGTGTCAGGTAGCGGGGACGCGTCCTCGTCCCACGGGGGCGGCGAGGACGCGCACCGCCGACTGTGACGTGTCGAGCAGTGACGGGAGGCACGGCCATGGACGGTCCCGGATGGGTGGCGCCCTTCTCCCTTTCGCGGGGCGTCGCTGTACAAGCGTGCGGATCGTTGATGGCGGCCCGGGCCTTTGGTCCCGTCTACGGCTGCCAGGTGTTGGGAAGTGCCATGTTGAGCGCCCTCCGCTGATGCCGACGAGTACGGCCAGGGTGATCGGCCTGGAGGGTACGCATGACGTTGAGGACGCCTGTTTCATCGGAGGGGACGAGATGACGCATCAACTGGTTTCCGAACGGCTCGTCCTGCGGCCGTGGGCGGTGGACGACGCCGAGGCCGCGCTCGACATCTACGGCACCGGCGAGGTCACGCGCTGGCTCAGCCCGGCGATGGACCGGGTGGCCGACGTCGATTCCATGCGCTCGCTGCTGGAGCGGTGGCTCGCCGAAGGCGCGCGGATGATCGTCCCCGGTGGTCGCTGGGCGATCGAGAATCGCGAGTCCGGGGAGCTGGTCGGGGCCGCGACGCTGCTGCCGCTGCCGCCGGACGAGGCGTACGAGATGGGATGGCAGCTCCGGCCCACGGCGTGGCGGAACGGCTATGCCACCGAGGCTGGGGAGGCCCTGGCGCGGTGGGCGTTCACGCAAGGGCTTGAGGAGGTGATCGCGCTCGTCCGGCCGGCGAACAAGCGGGCCGCCGCTACGGTCAAGCGGATCGGCATGGAGTGGGTCGGCGAGACCGAGAAGTATTACGGGCTGCGGCTTCAGGAGTACCGGCTGCGTCCTGGCGATCTTGATGTGGATGGCCTATAGCGTCAGCGCAACACCGCTCAGGCCAACACTGAATGTGCTTACCGGTCGGCTTTATGAGTCGTCCTAGGCAGACGTCCCGGGGTGTCGTCGTGGTGATCGGGCACGCGGGCCGGCGCCGGGATGGTCGTCTCGGCGCGGCCCGCGTGGGCGTCGGTGTCAGCCGTGGACGGGGTACCGGCTGGTGATCGCGACACGGTTGAAGGCGTTCATCACCGTTGTCAGCCAGACGACCGCCGAGAGCTGCTCCGGGGAAAGGACCGCCGCGGCGGCGTTGTAGTCCTCGTCGCTGACGTGCCCGTCCGGCACCTGCGTGACCGCTTCGGTCAGGCGGAGGGCGGCGCGGTCCGTCTCAGAGAAGTAGCCCGTCTCCCCCCACGCGGGCAGCACGGCGATCCGGTCGGGGTTCTCGCCCTTCTTCAGGGCGTCGCGCGTGTGCATGCGCAGGCAGAACGCGCAGCCGTTGATCTGGGACGTGCGGATCCTCACCAGTTCGATCAGGAGCGGGTCAAGGCCGGCCGCGACGGCGTTCTCTTCCACCTTCGCCGACCAGGCGATGAGGCTCTTGTAGGCGCTCGGGTGCTGCTCGCCGATATTGACACGCTGCGTGTTGGTCATGGTTCCTCCGGTTCGGGCTAGCGGGCTGCGTCCCTGCGTTCGGCTCATACCGTCGGCAGGGGCACTAGGTAGACAGGTTGGCCACCTGGGTTGTGACAGGGTGACCGGCCTCGTGCGGGAGCTGCCTTGCGCTTGGCTGCGGTGAGGGTGCGGGTCGGCCCGGGGGCTGCGGGGCCGCCGCGTGCGGTCGGCCGCTAGGACAGGACGCGGTCTAGTTGGCTGCGTGAGGTTATGCCGAGTTTCTGGAAGACCTTGCCCAGGTGGTACTGCACCGTGCGGGCGCTGATGAACAGTCGGGTGGCGATCTCCGGGTTCGATAGCCCGTCGCGGGCCAGCCGGGCTATCTGGGCCTCCTGCGCGGTCAGCTCGGCACTGGTGGCGATGGTGCGCTTGCGGGTTCTCTCTCCGGTGGCCCGTAGCTCGCGTCCGGCCCGCTCCGCGAATGCCGTGATGCCCATCGTCTCCAGCAGGCGGTGGGCCTTGTGCAGTTGCTCGCGGGCGTCGGTACGGCGGCGTTCGCGGCGCAGCCATTCGCCGTACAGGAGGTGGGCGCGGGCGAGGTCGGTGCGTATCCGGCTCTTCCCTAGGTACGTGATCGCGTCCCGGTACAGCCGCTCGGCGGCGTCGCCTTCGGCGAGGAGTGCGCGTGACCGGGCTTCGACGCCGAGGGCCCAGTCGGTGCGGCAGGCGGCGGTCATCTCGGCGATCCAGCGGCAGGCGTCGGCGGCCGCCTCGCTCATTCCGCTGCGGACGGCCGCCTCGACGAACTCGGGCGCGGCCCAGTTCGCGATGCCCGGGTACCGGATGGCCGGGTACTCCTGGTGATGGAGTGCCCGCTGGGCGGCGGCCATCGCCGCGGGATAGTCGCCGAGGCCGTTGTGGAGCACCGCGTTCGTCCACTCGGCGACGGCGATCCCGATGCCTTCGCCTCGTGAGACCGCCTCCTTGCCGGTCGCCTCGACCAGCGCGGACACCTCTTCCTGCTGGCCGCGCAACGCGGCGAGGAACAAGGCGCTGTAGGGGACGAGCTTGCTCCCCGTCGCCTCCTTCACCGTCCGCAGCTCCTCGACCAGCGATGTCGCGGCGGCCAGGTCGCCGGTGAACAGCAGCACGTACGCGCGCCCGCTGAGGGCGAGGGGAAGTTCGCTCAACGCGCCGGACGTGCGCGCGTGCCGGAGGTATCGGGCAGTGAACTCGTCCCAGTGCTCGTCATCCCACAGGTCCATCGCGGCCAACCACAACCAGCGCAGGTCCTCGTCGGCGGACTCGCCGCTGTGGAAGGCGGCCACCGCCTGCTGCAAGATCGGCACGCCCGCCGCGTATCCCTCGGTGTAGTTCGCCGCCCAGCCGTCCAGGAGGAGATCAGGACTGCGAGGTGGTCGCGACGGGCGCGGCGCCGCGACGGCTGCGCGTGCCACGTCCAGCACGTGGCCGCCGGGGCTGGCCAGGCGGCCGGCGAGGGACGCGGCGACCAGCGCGTCCAGGTGGGTCGCCCTGGCGAGGTCGGCGGCGATCGGCTCGAACCGCACGGCCGCCTGGACGAGCAGGAGGGGAGCGTCTCCCCCGCGATCGGTGGTGAAGGCGAGTTGGGCGCGCAGGAGGGCGACGCGGGCCCGTTCCATCTCGCTGAGCGGTCCGGCCTCGGCCATGACCAGCAGGTCCAGCGCCGCGTCGAGGGCGCCCGCCTGGGCTTTCGCGCCCGCGGCGGCCAGTGCCCGTCCGGCCCGCCGTGCCGGGTCGAGGGTCAGCATCGCCGCCCGTTCGAGGAAGGCGGCCGCCGCGCCCGGCCCGCCGCGCGACCGCGCCCGGTCGGCGGAGCGTTCCAGCTCGTCGGCGATCTCCTGGTCCGGTGCCGCGGCGGCCTGCGCCCGGTGCCAGGCGCGGCGGTCGGGATCGGCGGAGGGGTCGGTGACCTCCGCCAGCGCCTCGTGCACTTCCCGCCTCGGCGCGGGCGCCGCCGACCGGTAGACCACCGAGCGCACGAGCGGATGACGGAACAGCGTCCGGACCCCGAATTCGGCGAGGCCCGCCTCGGTCGCGGGCGCGGCCGCCTCGATGCCGATGCCGAGCAGCGACGCGGCGTGCCGGACGAGGGCCGTGTCGCCGGTCGGATCGGCCGCCGCGAGCAGCAGCAGCAGCCTGGTGTCGGCGGGCAGCACGTCCACGCGCCGCCGGAAGCTCTCCTCGACGCCGCCCGTACCGGGTGAACCGCCCGGGAGGACCGCGCCGGGGAGCCCGAACCCGCCGGCCAGTTCCACCGCCGTCAACCCGCGGGGCAGTTCCAGCAGCGCCAGCGGGTTGCCCCGGGCCTCGGCGAGGATCTGGTCGCGGACGCGTTCGTCCATCGGACCGGTCAGTGCCGTGTCCAGCAGCGCCCGCGCGTCGGTGTCCGGCAGACCGTTGACCGGAAGCTCCGGCAGACCCGCCAGGTCGCCGCCGGAGACCCGCGTCCCGAACACCAGGCCGACCGACTCCGCTCCCAGGCGGCGGGCCACGAAGGCGAGTACCTGGACCGACGTGCGGTCGAGCCACTGCTCGTCGTCCACCAGGCACAGCAGTGGCCGTTCCTCGGCCACGTCGGACAGCAGGGTCAGGACGGCCAGGCCGATCAGGAACCGGTCCGCGACCTGCCCCGACCTGAGCCCGAACGCCACCCCCAGGGCGTCGCGCTGCGGCGCCGGGAGGCGGTCGAGGCGATCCAGCATCGGCGTGCACAGCTGGTGCAGCCCGGCGAACGGCAGTTCCATCTCCGACTGGACGCCCGACGCGCGCGCCACCCGGCAGCCGGACGCGCGTCCCGCCAGGTAGTCCAGGAGCGCCGACTTGCCGACGCCCGGCTCGCCGTGGACCACCAGGGCCCGGCTCTGCCCGGCGCGGACGTCGCCGGCCAGCCGGTCGAGCGCGCCGCGTTCGGCACGACGGCCGGTCAGCGCCCTTCCACGCCCCACCATCGGGGGATATTACCTTTTCGCAGCCTTCCGGTGTCCGACCGGTCGGCGTGGCTGGGCAGTGGCGGATGCGACCTCATCCGGCCTTCGGCGACCTTGGGCGCATGGGCATGGACGTTGGTTCACCGCAGCCGTCGGGCACCCGTCGCCTGCTTCCCGTTGACCCGGCCGCCACGCCGGATGGCGACGCGCCTGGTCAGGCTCGCTCTGGACGAGACGGTGGACCTTCTGTTCCGGGAAGCGCACGGGGCCGGCGGCGCGCGGAGTGCGGATGGAAGGGGCGGGACGGCACCGGGGCCCCGCCCGGCGGCTCGCGTCTGCTCGGACGCGAGCCGGAACTGGCCATGCTCCGCCGGTTCCTCACGGGGCTGCCGGACGGGGGCGGCGTCCTGGTCGTGCGCGGCGGGGCGGGGGTCGGCAAATCGTCCCTGCTCAGAGCGGCGGAGGAGGCTACGGCGGGCTCGGCCGTGGAGACGCTCTCCTTCACCGGGGTGCAGGCCGAGTTCCCTCTCCCCTTCGCCGCCGCCCACACGATGCTCGGCCTCCTCGGCGGCACCGTGCCGTCGCCGGTGGGCGGCGACGACCGGTTCCAACTCGGCCTGGCCTTGCTCGCGGCGGTGACCGGCCGGTCCGCGCGGCGGCCGTTACTGCTCCTGGTGGACGATGCGCAGTGGGTGGACGCGCCCAGCTGGGAGGCCCTGGCGTTCGTCGGGCGGCGGCTGTCGGCGGCCCCGGTCGGGGTGATCCTGGCGATGCGCGACGGCGCCGAGACCGAGTCGCGGCTCGCCGCCCTGCCGGTGCCCGAACTGCGGGTGGAGCCGCTGCGCGACGATACCTCGGCCATGCTGCTGGACGAGCACGCGCCCGCACTCGCGGCCCCGCTGCGCGCCAGGGTGCTCGGCGAAGCCGCAGGCAACCCGCTCGCCCTCACCGAACTCGCGGTGGCAGCGGCCCGCATCGGCGAGAAGGGCCCGCCGTCGGCCGCACTGCCGCTGACGCCCCGGTTGCGGCGCTCCTTCGGTGCCGCCGTGGCGGAACTGCCTGCGGCGACTCGCACGCTCCTCCTGGTGGCCTCGCTCGACGAGGGCGACCGTCTCGACGAGATCCTCGCGGCGGGCGGCGCCATGGCGCGGACCACGCCGGCGGTCGAGGACCTGGAACCGGCCATCGCCGCCCGGCTGGTCGACGTCGACGACGCGTTCCGGCTGCGGTTCCGCCATCCGCTGGTCCGGTCGGCGATCCGGCAGGGCGCGAGCCTGTCCCGGCGGCGGCGGGCGCACGCCGCCCTCGCCGCGGCCGTCCCCGATCCCGACCAGGCGCTCCACCACCGCGCGGCCGCCACCGTCGGCACGGACGAGCGGGTCTGCGCCGACCTGGACGGCCTGGCCGTCCGGCTGCACCGGCGCGGCGCGTCCGGCGAGGCGGCCCGGGCCTGGGAGCAGGCCGCCCGGCTGACCGGCGACTGCGGGCGGCGCGCGAGCCTGCTGCTGCGGGCACTGGAGGCGACGATGGAGCTCGCCGACCACGACGGGGCGGACCGGCTCCTGCGCGCGATCGTCCCGGACGACCTGCCCGCAGAGGACGGGGTCGTCCGGCAGTGGCTGGAGGAGGTCGAGGCCGGCACCTGGTCGGGCGCCGCGCGGCTGCCCTGCCATCTCGACGCCGCCGAGCGGCTGCGGCGGTCCGGCCGGGACGAGCGGGCGCTGGAGGTCTTCCACCGCGTCGCGGTGCGCGCGTACTTCTCCCATCCCGGCCGGGAACTGCGCGACGAGGGCGTCGGGCTGCTCGAACGGCTGCCCCTGCCGCCGCTGACGCCGAAGCTGGTCGCGGCCCTCGGCCTGGTCGCGCCGGTCGAGCGGGGCGCGGTGGTCGTCGACCGGCTGGACGCCCTGCTGGCCCGGCCCGGCCTCCCCGGTCCGGACCTGGCGGCCCTCGCCGCGGCCGCGACCGGCGTCGGCGCGCTCGGACCGGCGGCGCGGCTCGCCGCCCACGCCATCGCCCGGAGCCGCCGCGAGGGCAACCTCGTCACGCTGACCTGGGCGCTCGCCTTCCAGGCTTGGAACGCCGTCCAGCGCGGAGACGCCTCCCTTGGACGCGCCGCCGCGGCCGAGGCCGACGCGCTCTCGACCGAGACCCGCCAGGGCGGCTTGAAGGTGCCCAACATGCTCATCCGCGCACACGCGGAGGCTCTCCGCGGCAACGGCGAGGCCGTGCGGGACCTCACCGAGCGGGGCGAACGCGCACTGCTCGCGAACGCCGCGCACCCCATGCTCTGCCTGGTCCGGGTCGCGCGAGGCATCCACGCACTCGCCGACGGGCGCTACCGCGAGGCCCACGACGAGCTGGACGCCGTCTTCGACCCGGCCGCGGTCGGATACCACCCGTACGTGCGCTTCTCCGTGCTCGGCCACCTGGCCGAGGCGGGAGCCCGCAGCGACCGCCACGACCGGGTGGCGGCCCGCGTCCGCGAACTCGAACCGGTCGGCGCCACCGGCGCATCGCCGCTGCTGCGCGTGCTCCTGCACTGCGCGAAGGCGCTGCTGGCGCGGGGCGAGGGCGCGGCGGAGGCGCTGGAGAGCGCGCTGGAGGCCGATCTCGCCGAGTGGCCGTTCGAACGCGCCCGCCTCCAACTCGCCCACGGCACCCTGCTGCGGCGCGGCCGCCCGTCGGCCGCGCGTCCCGTGCTGCGCGCCGCCGCCGAGACGTTCGACGCGCTCGGCGCACGGCCGTGGGCCGTCCGGGCGCACGCCGAGCTGCGCGCCACCGGCGAGAGGCGGCACCGCCGGTCCGGCGGGGTCGACCGGCTCACCCCGCAGGAACTGCAGGTGGCCCGCCTGGTCGCGGAGGGGCTGAGCAACCGCGAGATCGCCGACCGGCTCTTCCTGTCGCCGCGGACGATCAGCACCCATCTCTACCGGATCTACCCGAAGGTCGGCGTGGGCTCACGGACCGGACTCGCCACGGTGATGGCCCGCGACCCGTGAACCAGCTCCCTTTTGAGCCGTCACCCGAATGCGCGATATGTGCTGTCCCAGGTGGACGTGATGTCACATCTGCGGCACTGCGCTGGTCTTCCTTTAAAGCCGGGCCGGCCGACACCCGCCGGATTATGAGGACAGGGAGCCGAGATGGACGCGCTGCCGGGAAAGAACTATTCCGACCCCGATTCATGGCGCATCGAAGGCACCGCCAGCGAGGCCGTCCTGTCGGCGGTCACCGGAAGCGGCACCGAACCGATCTTCCGGTCGGCGGACCTGGAGGGGGCGTTCATCCTGAATCCGTCCGGACTGCTGTCGGGCTTCTCCCTCGGCCTCGACCTGCCCGAGCAGGCGCTTCCGGCCCGGCGGTGGGGGCGGTACCCGTCCAGCCTGTCCTGGGAGGCATCGGGCCTGCGGCCGAGCGAGGCGGAGCCGCACGGCCTGGAGGGACGCGGCACGCTCGCCCTCGGGCACCGGGAGACGCGGACGGCGCTGTCGGGAACCTGCACCCGGGTGCCGAACGCGCGCACCGGCGTCCCCTACCTCAAGATCGTCCTGGAGACGGTGTTCGCGTCGGCCGCCCTGTGGTGGCCGCGCGAGGCACGGCGGCGGCTCCGTCCCGTCCAGCTCACCCTGTTCGCCGAGATCCGTCCCGTCCGCATCGGCCCTGACGCAAGGGGGCGGTAGGGCGAGGCCCTCATTCGCTGACGGAGACGGGCGGGGGCTTCTGCTTTCGGCGGTAGGCGCCCGGAGATATGCCGATGACCCGTTTGAACGCCACGCTGAACGCGCTTTCGGAGCCGTATCCGACCTCGCGGGCGACGGTGGCGACCGTGTCGTCACCGCCCCGGAGACGGTCGGCGGCGAGTTCGATCCGCCAATCGGTGAGGTATTCCAACGGGCCCATGCCGACGGTGCTCTTGAAGCGCGCCGCCATTGTCGAACGGGAGACACCGGCCGACCGGGCGAGTTCTTCCACCGTCCACGGATGCGCGGGGCGCAGGTGGAACTGCCGCAGCGCCACCGAGACCACCGGGTCGGCGGTTCCGGCCAGCCAGCCCGACGTGTGCGGGGCGTCCCGCATGAGGTGGACGCGGAGGGCCTGGATCAGCATGACGTGGGCGAGGTGCTCGGCGACGAGCGTCGAGCCGAGGCGCCGGTGCCGCAGTTCGGCGTCGATCCGGCCGATCGCCCACCGGACGCCGGACGCCTCCTCGGCCGCGGCCGGGATGTGGACGACGGGCGGTAGGTCGTCGAGGAGCAGGGTGCGCGCCCGGTCGCCGAACGAGAACGCGCCACCGATCATGAAGACGTCGTCGCCGTCGCCGGCGTGCGCCACCCCGTCGACGGCCGCCAGGAAGATCGGTTCCGCCGGCGCCGGCACCGCCGCGGGATCGCTGAACAGCGTGAACGGCCGCGGCTGAGTCAGCAGGAAGCAGTCGCCCGTTTGCAGGTCGTACGGGTCGGCACGGCCCTCGACCTTGAGGTGGCAGCGCCCCCGCCGGACGGCGTTGAACTTCACTCCGGTCTGAGGGGCGAACTGGATCGCCCAGCTTCCGCCGGCGGCGAGGGACGTGGAGATACGGCTGGTGGCGCCGAGCAGCGCCAGGACGTCCTCCAAGGGATCCACGCACGGCCTCCCTGGACGCTCGCTAAAGGAATCTGGACGTTCGATCGTAGTGAGTCCGGTTCCCGGCCCGTACGTTGAGGATCCGTGGACACGACAACGAACACGACGCGAGGGCGTCTCACCACCTCGTTCGGCCCGCGCGCCACCGGCGCGGAGATCCTCGACGGGGTCGACCTCACCGGTCGGCGCATGATCGTCACCGGTGGGGCGTCCGGGCTCGGCAGCGAGACGGTCCGCGCGCTCGCCCGCGCGGGGGCCGAGGTCACCATCGCGACCCGCGACCCCGCCCAGGCCAAGGCGCTCATCGAGGAACTGGCGGCCGTCACCGGCGCGGGCGCGGTCAGGGCGGCGGCGCTCGACCTGGCCGACCTGACGTCGGTCTCCGCCTTCGCGGACGCGTGGCGGGGGCCGCTGCACGCGCTGGTGGCCAACGCGGGGATCATGGCGCTGCCCGCCCGGCGGCTCACCCCCTACGGCTGGGAAATGCAACTGGCGACCAATTACCTCGGGCATTTCTCCCTTGCCAATGGCCTGCACGGCCATCTCAAGGCCGCGGGCTCGTCCCGCATCGTGCTGGTCGGCTCCGGGGCGAACCTCTTCTCGCCGTTCGTCTTCGACGACCCGCATTTCGAGCGGCGCCCGTACGACCCGTGGTCGGCCTACGGCCAGTCGAAGACCGCGATGGGCCTGCACGCCGTGGGCGTCGCCCAGCGCTGGAGCGACGACGGGATCACCGCGAACGCGCTCAACCCGGGTTTCATCCTGACCAAGCTGCAACGCCATCTCAGCGATGACGAACTGCGCGGCTTCGGCGTGATGGACGAGGCGGGCGACCTCGTCCCGCCGTCCCATTACAAGACCCCCGCCCAAGGAGCGGCGACCTCCGTGCTGCTCGCGGCCTCGCCCCTGCTCGACGGCGTCAGCGGACAGTACTTCGAGGACAACCAGGAGATCCGGCCCGCGCCGGGGGACGAGGAGCCCAAGGAAGGCGTCGCCGCTCACGCGCTCGACCCGGAGGCCGCAGACCGGCTCTGGACCTACGCCGCCGACGCCATCGAGACGGCCCGCTGACCTAGGGAACGGCCCACGGGCGCCGCGCCCGTGGGCGCGCGTCATCTCCGGCGGGAGGTCACCTTGCGCAAATGTTCCGGTCTGGGCTTGACGATGTGGTCGTTGTACTCGGGGTGCTTCGGGAGCCACGCGGCGACATAAGGACAGACGGGAACAATGGCGTATCCGCGGGCGATGACGTCGTCGACCACGGTGCGGACCAGCAGGGAGGCGAGCCCTTGGCCGCTGTAGTCCTCGGAGACGCCCGTGTGGAACAGCACTCGCTGGACGCCGCCGGTGGTGTCGACGTCGACATAGCTCTCCTCACCGATGATCTTGTCCTCCGGGTCGGCGGCGTCGTGGTCGATGAGGACGTAGCGTGATTCATCGGGCCGATGCTGCACCTCGAAGCGCTGGCCGGTCATGGTCGTCCTTCTTCCTGTGATGGCGTGTTCTCGGTCGTGCCGGGGTGGTGCCGCGGATCTCCTGCGAGAAGGTCTGCGCGGCCTGCCACGCCTCGGGCATCACCCTGTCCAGGAACGGTCGCATCTGTCTCCCCTGACTCGTTATCGTCTCGGTTCTTATCGGTGCCCGGGGCGAACCCGGCGGCGACGGGCGTCGGCTCGACGGCCGGCCGCTCGGTGTCTTCGGCCTAGTCGTGCGCGCTGGGTTCGACCGCTTTTCGTTCCCGGTCTTCGTGGCCGTCCGGCGGCTCGGGGTGCTCGGCCAGATCGGCGGTGAAGCGGCGGTTGAGCGCCAGGCGCAGCCTGCCGAGTGCCTGGCGGCTTTCGGGGGCCGGCACTCCGTTCTCCTCTGGACGGGTGAGGACGATCGCCGGGGGCGGGCGCTCGTCGGTGATGGGCGCGGCCTCCTCTGGACGCAGGCGCCGCTCCACCTCGGAGTACCGGCCGTCGGGAGAGCGGACGATGACGCCGGTCTCCACCCCGTGCTCGACCAGCGCGCGGTCGCGCAGTTGCAGGCCGATGCAGATCCGGTAGGTGACGGCGTACGCCAGGACCGGGCCGAGGATGAAGGTGACGCGGAAGAACCAGGTCGTCCAGTAGAGCGGGATGTGGAAGGCGTTCGCGATGACGTCGTTCCCGCCGGCGGCCCACAGCGTGCCGAACCAGACGATCCCGGCGACGCCGAGGCCGGTGCGGGCGGGGACGTCGCGGGGACGGTCCAGCAGGTGGTGGATCTGGCGGTCGCCGGTCACCCAGCGTTCCAGGAACGGGTAGAGGGCCAGCCCGGTGAACAGGGTCCCGGGGACGATCAGGGCGGGGATGAGCACGCCGAACGCGACGGTGTGCCCCATGACGTTCCATTCCCAGCCGGGCATCATCCGCAGTGCGCCCTCCAGCCAGCCCATGTACCAGTCGGGCTGGGACCCGGAGCTGATCGCGCCCGGGTCGTAGGGGCCGTACAGCCAGATCGGGTTGATCTGGAACAACGTGGCGAGAATGGCGCACGTGGCGAAGACCCAGAGGAAATACGCGGTGGTCTTGCCGATGAAGACCGGGAAGAAGGAGTAGCCGTACTGGGTCTTGTTGGTGGCGCCCTTGCCGGGATAGGTCGTGTGCGTCACCCGCCAGGTCATCAGAACCCCGTGCAGCGGGATCAGCGCGGCCAGCAGGCCGGGGATCAGCAGCACGTGGACGACGTACAGCCGGGAGATGATCATGTCGCCCGGGAACTCGCCGCCGAACAGGAACATCTGCACGTAGCTGCCGACCAGGGGGACGCTCAGGATGACGCCCTCCAGGATCCGCAGGCCGGTGCCGGACAGCAGGTCGTCGGGGAGCGAGTAGCCGAACAGCCCGTTCAGCATCACCAGCATGAACAGCACGATCCCGACCAGCCAGTTCAGTTCGCGGGGCTTGCGGAACGAACCGGTGAAGAAATGGCGGAGCATGTGGGCGAGGATCGCCGCCATGAACAGGAGCGTCGCCCAGTGATGGATCTGGCGGACGAGCAGTCCGCCCCGCACGTCGAACGAGATGCGCAGGGCGGACTCGTACGCCCGACTCATCTCGACGCCCCGCAGCTTGGTGTACGACCCGTCGTAGACGACCTCCTCCATGCTCGGCACGAAGAACAGGGTGAGGTACACCCCGGTCAGGAGGATGATGACGAACGCGTACAGCGCGATCTCACCGAGCAGAAAGCTCCAGTGGTCGGGGAACACCTTGCGCATCGACTTCCGGGCCCATGCCGCTCCCCCGAACCGCTCGTCGATCGCGTTGGCCGCGCCCGCGAGCGCTCCCGGCGCGCCGCGGCCCTTCTGATCGGCTACCACGGGAACCTCCCGGCTGCGGCACGCGCCCGCGCGGCGGCACCGTTCCCGGAGGCATGCCGGTAAGGCGTGTCCGTCACGGGCAGCGCGGCAAGACCGGCCTCACGACTTCGGAGAGTGATGGCATGCATTAGGTCTTGGTCCTTATCAGGGGTCATGGGTTCTCATCAGGGATGACCAAGTAGGTCCCTCGAGTTGTGACAGCCGCGCCTGTCCACGGAGGAAAAAGGTCCACCGTCGGGCGTCGGGGCGAACTCGCCGCCGGCCTCGGGATCCAGGCGAGCACGCCGGGATTAAGTCATCCGACGCACGCTGTCGCGCCGGTCCCGGCCGTACGGTCGACCTCACTGAGAGGGGGCCGCTGGTCAGGGCCGCGGGGGAAGCCATGTCCCATGCCTGCGCTGGTTGACGGCACGTCCACGAAGCGGTGCCGTCCCGTCCGCCGGGCGCCCGTACCGCGTCGGGGCGCGGACGGCAGCCGGAGCAGCGCACGCCTCCGCGTGCCCGGGAACGGCCGGTTCGGTGCTCTTGACATCCATGCCGGATGGCACGGCGGAAAGGAAGAGAACCGCTTATGACCAGGCACGCTCGGGGATCGGCCGCGCGAGGGCGCGCCTCCGGCGCCCGCGCAGGAACCGCGCAGCCGGCAACGGGCCCGGAATTCCGCACGACGGACGCCGCACTCGAAGACGCCACTTCGGTCTTCACTCGGGCGCGCCCGCTCCTTTTCGGCATCGCCTACCGGATGCTCGGCAGCGCCACCGAGGCCGAGGACGTCCTCCAGGAGACCTGGCTGCGCTGGCGGGAGGCCGACCACCCGGCCATCGCCAACCCGCCCGCCTTCCTCGCTCTCATCACGACGCGGCTGGCGATCAACACGTCCAAGTCCGCCCGGTCGCGCCGCGAGATCTCCATCGGGCGCAGGCCCCCCGAGTTCGCCGACGGCGGCACCGACCTCGCCGCCGGCGCCGAGCGCGGCGAGGCGCTCGAACTCGCGCTCCTCGTGCTGCTGCAGAGACTCACCCCGACCGAACGCGCCGTCTACATCCTGCGCGAGGCGTTCGACTACCCCCACTCGGAGATCGCGGAGATCGTCCGGATCAGCCCGGACAATGCCCGCCAGCTCTTCCGCCGCGCCCGCAAGCGCCTGACCACGGCGCACCGCAAACCGATCGACAGGGCCGAGCACCGCCGCCTCGTACGCGTCTTCCGCGACGCCTCCCGAAGCGGGAACATCGCCGCCCTCGAAGACCTCTTCGCGTCCGCCTCCGCCGGTTCCCGCCCTGGCGGCGGCATCGGAGAAACGGCACCCCTGCCCGCCGACCGCAGGCGCGCGGCGTGATTCGCCGCCGTAGCGGTACCACAGACCGGCTTAAAGGAAGGACTCCCCCAAAGATCGTGGTCACCGCGCCGACGGCGGTGTAGACCGCCGAGGCGGGGGTACCCGGCATCACCATCCAGCTAAGGAGTTGTTCATGACCACCCAGGCGAAGAAATTCGGCTTCGGCATGCCGTGGGAAGCCCTTTACGGCTACAGCCAGGCAATTCAAGTCGGCGACACCGTCCGCGTCTCCGGGCAGCTGTCCCACGACCAGGACGGCAATTTCGTGGGCGCGGGCGATTTCGAACTCCAGGTCAAGACCACACTGGCCAACCTGGACCTGGTGCTGAAGCACTTCGGGGCCGAGCGCGGCCAGATCGTCGAAACGACGGTGCTGGTCAGGAATCTGCGGGAGAACTTCGACGCCACCGCACGCCTCCACTCCGGGTACTTCGGGGAGCACCGCCCCACCAGCACCGTCCTGGGCGTCTCCGACCTCGCCCTCCCGGACCAGCTGGTCGAGATCGGCGCGATCGTGCGCCTCGACGTGGAACCGTAGGCGCGGAGCCGATCCGGGCCTCCGGACGCCCCGAGGTCATCGAGACCGAACGCGCGACGGCCACCGCCGTGATCACGCGGGTTCGCGGGAACCCGACCGGTCGGCGGTGGCCGTGCCGCATGGAGTACCGGCCCGTCACTTCGGCGACGGCCGCCTTCGCTCATGGGGGATGGTGGGCAGTTCGGGGGCGGCGGTGTCCAACGGCACGATCGGAGACCGCACCAGGCCGAGCTGGACGGTCTGGCGGTGCAGAAGCCCGTTCTGGAGCCAGTCCATGACGATCCGCGAGCGGTTACTGGGCAGTGACAGCAGGTGGTACCCGCGGGTGACCACCTTGGCGGGCAGCCCCGACAGCGGCACCCCCAGCGGGTTCGCGGTCGCCTGCATCCCGCCCAGATCGACCACGAACCCCAGGTCGCGGTGCCGATAGGGGCGCATCTCACCGGTGCCGTAGGACGCCGCGACGTTGCGCGCCGCCCGCGAGCCCTGCCGGACGGCGTGCTGCGCGGTCATCGCGGTCACCTCGCCCGGGCGGTGCAGATCCGGTACCGCGGCCGCGTCACCGCAGGCATAGATCTCCGGACGGTTCGGCACGTGGAGATACTCGTTCACCACCAGCCGTCCCTTCATGGTCTCCAGGCCGAGGCCCTTCACCACGGGGTCGGGCCGAACCCCCACGCACCAGACGAGCGACCTGCTCGGCACGAAAACGCCGTCGGTGAGCCACGCGCCGTCCAGGGTCGCCTCCCTGACCGACATGCCCATCCGAACCTCGACACCGCGCTCGCGCAGCACACGGTCGGCCGTACGCGACAGCCGCTCGTCCAGCTCGGGCAGCACACGGTCGGCCACGTCCAGCAGGAGCCAGCGCGGGGTGACGTCCCGCAGCCGCGGATGGCTCCGCAGGAGGGACCGGGTGAACAGCGCGCCGTGCGCGGCCACCTCGACCCCGGTGTAGCCGGCTCCGACGACGATGAACGTGCAGCGCGCCTCGCGTTCGGCCGGGTCGTCGGTCGCGTCGGCCAGCTCGATCTGCCGGACGACGTGGTCTCGCAGGTAGAGCGCCTCGGGGATGCTCCGGAAACCGTGCGCGTGCTCGGCCACGCCGGGGATCGGCAGCAGCTTGTTCACGCTGCCCACGGCCAGTACAAGCCGGTCATAGCCGACCTCACCGAGCCCGTCCTCCGGATCGGTGTAGTGCACCTTCCCGGCATCGACGTCGATCCGCTCCGCCTGCCCCAGAACCATCCGCACTCCGGGCAGCGCCGCAGGCAGGGACACCGCCACCCGGCGCGGGTCGATCAGTCCCGTCGCCACCTCCGGCAGCAACGGCACGTACAGGAAGTAATCGGTCGGGTTGACCAAGGTGATCTCCGCCCGTCCCCGGGCAAGCCGCGACAGCGTGCGGGCAGCGGAGAAACCCGCGAACCCGGCCCCGACGATGACGATCCTCGCGCGCCTCGTCCCTTTCTCCCCTGATTTCCGGCTCGACCCCGTCGGCTCCGCAACGGCACTGTCCATATCCCCGCGTCCTTTCATCTCTGTGGTCCGCAGGCTGCGGGAGCGAGTCCCACGCATCCTTCTGACCGGGGAAGACGCGAACACGAGCCCGGCATGGCCCGGCCGGGCCCGGCCCGGTGCGTTCCGCGGTCGGCGTCCGGTCGCCCTGTATGACACGGCGGATCCTCGGGTTTGTGACAGCCGGCCGCCTTTGCCTGCAACGCACGGCACGCCACTGCTGCTGGACGGCGCCATCGAACTGCCGCGCCGGGCGTCAAGGGCAGATCGCCACCGGCACGGACTCGCCGTACCAGCCGTTATCTCCGCCGCCACCAGCGGGCTCGACGGTCCTTCCCTTGGAGAACCTTCAGGGCATCCTTGGGCGGCACCCCGCGCGCCAGCATGACGACGTAGTCCCCCAGATCCGTGAGAGACAAGCCGAAGTCAACCGGGTCCAGGACTCGCACCTCGGCAAACGCCGCACTTATCTCCAAGTGGGGGCCGCCCCCGGCGGGAAACTCGACGTCCACGCCGCATGGGTGCTCGTAGAGTGGAAACTCAAAGGTCGCCGAAAGGCCCTCGGCCGAAAGCCGCTGCCTGAGGTACTCGACCACTTCTTCGGCACGGACTACATTGTCGGTCACGGGTTCTCATTCTGCCCCACGATTTGGAATCGGCCGACCTGAAGGGCACATGAGCCGCCGCGAACGCTCTACGGGCTTACGATGACAACGCGAGGGCACCCCCGTGCCGCCGGAGGCATCGCATGAGCTGCTTTGGTTGCGTCCTGGCCCTTCTCTCGACCTTCAGCGGGTTCTGCATAGGCTTCATTCTCGGTGCCCTCATCGCCGACGCCATGGGCCTCGAAGGCGTCGGTTTCTACGCTCTTGCCATCCTCTGTGCCATCGCAGGCGCCATTGCGGGTGCCGTTGAAGGCCGGCGCGATCCCGTTGATTAGTGCCGGGTTTTCGGTGCCGGTCGGGGTTGGGCGGCTACTTCGGTGCCAGGCGGGGGAACAGCGGGTGGGCGTTGGTGCGGGCTATGGCGTCGTCGGTGGCGATGAAGTCGGTGAAGTAGGAGACGGCCAGGTCGGGGGCGAAGGGCCAGTCGCTGCCGTAGAGGACGTGTCCGGGCTTCGCGAAGGCGTGCAGGGACGGTAGTGCCGAGGGCGCGCGCCGCCTCCCCGGTGGCGGCGGGCACGTCGGGCAGCGGTAGCGACTCCCAGAGGCCGAAGCGTTCGGGGTGGTCGGCCACCAGCGCGGCGCCGAAGTCGCACGTCGATCCGGGCGGGTTGCGGCCGGGGCGGTCCGGGTCGGGTGTGGTTCGTCCGCGTGTGGGGGCGGCACCGGTAACGTCGCGGCCATGCCAGCCCGCACCCGCGGTGCCCGGCGCGTTCAGCGCGTCTCGCCGCTCCGCGACCCCAAGCCGCCCCGGCTTCCGGAAAGCCTCTCCCCGGCCTCCCCTGCCGACCTGGAGTTGACCCACGACGGGAAGTACCTGTCGCTGGCCTACGGCCCCGGCCGGGTGACCGGCGCCGACACCGAGAACGTCGAGGTCGAGCGGTGCTGTTTCGCGGGCGGCACGCTGGCGGGTTCGCTCGTCCGGGCCGAGATCACCGACGCCGAGCTGACCGGCTGCGACCTGGCCAACCTGAAACTCCGGGACTCCCACGTCTCCACCACGGCCGTCCTGGACTGCCGGATGACCGGGATGCGGCTGGACGACGGCGCGCTGCGCGAGGTGCTGTTCACCGGCTGCCGCGCCGACCTGACCTCGTTCCGGTTCGCCCAGTTGCGCGAGGTGGTGTTCCGTGACTGCAACCTGTCGGAGGCGAACTTCCAGAACGCCGAGCTGACGCGGGTCCAGTTCGAACGCTGCACCCTCACCGCGGCGCAGTTCTCCGGGGCTCGGCTGACCCAGGTCCGCTTCTCCGGCTGCGACCTGTCCGGGATCGGGGGGATCGGTTCACTGAAGGGCGCGATCATGTCCCGGGCGGACGCCGCCGCCGCGCTCGACCAGTTCGCCGCCGCGCTGGGCATCACGATCGACTGACACGGCAGCGCGAGGTGGCGGATAAAGGAGTGGACGGTGCGTTGTCCGGGCCTATAGCTTGCGGGTGGCCGTGACACCGCCCGAGGAGGTGAGACCCATGAACGCTGTATCGATGTGGGTGCTCCCCTCGTCGTCATGGTCGGGCGATTGACGTAGGGGTCGCCGGGAGCGCCTCGCCAGTCAGGCACTCCCGAAAGGCAACACCCCATGCGCTCTTCGCAATTCACCGCCGGGCCGTCGTCGGACGACATGGCCGACCGCGCGCCCCTCACGTACGACGTCGTCATCGCCGGATGCGGGCCGACCGGTGCGATGCTGGCCGCCGAACTGCGGCTGCACGATGTGCGGGTCCTCGTTCTGGAGAAGGAGACCGAGCCGGCTTCGTTCATCCGTGTCGTGAGCCTGCACATCCGCAGTCTCGAAGTGATGGCGATGCGCGGACTGTTGGAGCGCGTTCTCCAACACGGAAGGCGGCGTCCGGCCGGGGCCTATTTCGCCGCCATCGCCAAACCCGCGCCCAAGGATCTGGATTCCGCGTACGCCTACCTGCTGGGCATCCCGCAGCCGGTCATCGATCGGCTGCTCGAAGAACGCGCGGTCGAGCTGGGGGCGCAGGTCCGGCACGGGTGCGCGGTGGCCGGTTTCGAGCAGGACGACGAGGGCGTGACCGTCGAACTGGAGGACGGGGAACGGCTGCGGTCGCGTTACCTCGTGGGCTGCGACGGCGCGCGCAGCACGGTGCGCAAAGTGCTCGGCGTCGGCTTCCCCGGCGAGCCCTCGCGGAACGAGACGCTGATGGGCGAGATGGAAGTCGGTGCGCCGCGGGAGGAGATCGCCGCCAAGGTGGCCGAAATCCGCGAGGCCCATCCGTCCTTCAGCCTCGGGCCGTTCGGAGAACGGGCCTATCGCGTCGTCGTCCCCGCCGCGGGAGTCAGCGATCGCGCGGAGCCGCCCACGCTCGAAGACTTCAAGCGGGAATTGCGCGCCATCGCCGGAACCGACTTCGGCGTGCATTCCGCGCGCTGGCTCTCGCGCTTCGGCGACGCCACCCGGCTGGCCGAGCACTACCGGGTCGGGCGGGTGCTGCTGGCCGGCGACGCGGCGCACATCCACCCGCCCGCCGGCGGTCAGGGCCTCAACCTCGGCGTGCAGGACGCGTTCAACCTCGGCTGGAAACTGGCCGCGCAGATCCGCGGCTGGGCGCCGGAGACGCTGCTGGACACCTACCACGCCGAACGTCGTCCGGTCGCCGAGGACGTGCTGGACAACACCCGCGCGCAGACGGAGCTGACGTCCGCCGAACCGGGCCCGCGGGCCGTGCGCAGGCTGCTCACCGAGCTGATGGACTTCGACGAGGTGAACCGCCACCTCACCGAGAAGATCAGCGCGATCGGCGTCCGCTACGACTTCGGCGACGGCCCCGACCTGCTCGGCCGCCGCATGCCCGACATCGGCGTGGCCCAGGGCAACCTCTACAGCCTGCTGCATCGCGGGCGCGGCCTGCTCCTGGACCGCACCGGGCACCTGACCGCCGGCGGCTGGTCGGACCGGGTCGACCGCCTCGCGGATCCCGCCGCGGAGCTGGACGCTCCGTGCGTCCTGCTGCGCCCGGACGGCCACGTCGCCTGGATCGGCGACGGCCGGCGGGACCTGGACGACCACCTCGCCCGCTGGTTCGGCGAGCCCGCCGGCTGATCCCGCGAGGCGGTGCCCCGGTCACCGTTCCGGGCTAGGAGTCGTCTGCTTCGAGCTTGGCGATGTCGGACGCGTAGGCGATCATCCAGTGCGGGCGGAGCTGGTAGTAGACGACCTCGTCCCAGTCGAAGAGGTCGGCACCGTAGAACTCCTTGAGGTGGGCGAGCAGTTCGGGCCAGTCCGCGTGCGGCTCGCCGTCCCGCGGGTTGAGGACCTCGACCGTGCCGTGCGTGAACACCCCCAGGTCCTCGCCTCGGATGTGGGCGGCGCTGACGGCGGGGCGGGCGGCGAGGTGGCGGGCCTTGGCGGCGTCGCGCGCGGTGCCGAAGTGCCACTTCCCGTGCAGGAAGTGCCCGTCCACGCCGCTGATGCGCGGCTCGCCCTTCGCCGTCACGGTCGACAGGGCCAGGACGCACATCCCGGTGAGGACCTTCGTGAGCTGCCCCGCCGTCACCGCGCGCTCCCCAGTGACGATCGAGCGGAGATGCGAGGTGGAGCGGGACAGGGAGGCGTCCAGGAGGGCCTGCAGTTCCTTGAGGTCTGCGGGCGTTTCGTACATCGAGGTCCTTCTCTCTGGGTGTGCTCGTTCGTGGGCCCGGTCCGCTTCTGCGCTAGATGGCGGCCGGTGAAACCCATCCTGGCGGCAAAACCTGACATCTCATGGCAGGTTTCTTCGCGTCTCCGGACGCGGGTGCCGCCGGGAGTGCCGAGGTGGATCCTCCATAAGGCAGTTCGATGGATCTGCGTATGACCACGGGGCGGGTCTGGTTCGCACACTGCGGGCGCACGCCTTTCCGAGCCTCCGGGAGTTGGGCCCCGGAGTCCCCCTGCGAAATCCGTCCGGCAGCGGTGCCGGACGGCCACCCCCCGGAGGGAAACCCCCGTGAGAAACAGACGCAGAGCCGCGCGATGCCTCGTGGCGTCGCTGGCGGTCGTCCTCGGGACGACGTTCCTGGCCGCGCCGGCGGTCGCCGCGCCGAAGCCGCCTCCCGTCACCGGCGGCGACGTGGTGCGGCAGCCGCAGAAGTCGCCGCTGCCCGTGAAGGACCGGCCGCCGCTGGCGGCGGAGAAGGACGCGCTCAAGAACCCCGACGCGAAGCACACGGAGCACCGGCGGCCGTCCAGCACGGCGAAGAAGGGGCTCAAGGCCGCCGCCTGCAGCCCCAGCGAGTTCACGAGCCGTTCCGGGAGCGCGCTCGTCCAGCAGGTCAAGGCGTCCACGACCGACTGCATCAACTCGCTGTTCAGCCTGACCGGCGGGGACGCCTACTACGCGTTCCGCGAGTCGCAGATGACGACGATCGCGTACGCGCTGCGCGACAACGGCGTCTACTATCCGGGCGACAACAGCACCGGTACCGCGCAGCTCGTCCTGTACCTGCGCGCCGGGTACTACGTGCAGTGGTACAACCCCTCCACCGTGGGGAGCTACGGCCAGTCGCTGAAGACCGCGATCCAGGCCGGACTGGACGCCTATTTCGGCAACGCGAAGTCGTCGACGGTCAGCGACGCGAACGGCGAGGTGCTCGCCGAGACGGTCACGCTCATCGACAGCGCGCAGGAGAACGCCCGCTACATCTACGTCGTGAAGCGGCTCCTGAACGGATACAACAGTTCCTACGACGCGTCGTGGTGGATGCTCAACGCGGTCAACAACGTGTACACGGTGCTGTTCCGCGGCCACCAGGTTCCGGAGTTCGTCACGGCGGTCCAGTCGGACCCGAGCCTCCTCGACACGTTGAACTCCTTCGCGGCGAACCACCTCGGCCTGCTCGGCACCGACCGCAGCTACCTGGCGTCCAACGCGGGACGGGAGATGGCCCGGTTCCTCCAGCATTCCGCGCTGCAGGGCAAGGTCAGGCCCCTGGCCAGGGGGCTGCTCGGCCAGAGCGCGATGACCGGGAAGACCGCTCCCCTGTGGGTCGGCATCGCCGAGATGACCGACTTCTACGACAAGGCGAACTGCTCGTACTACGACACCTGCAACCTGCAGCAGCGGCTCGCCCAGAACGTCCTGACCATCACGCACTCGTGCAGTTCCAGCATCAAGATCCGGGCGCAGGACATGACCGCGTCCCAGCTGTCGGACACCTGCGCGAGCCTGCTGAACCAGGACGCCTACTTCCACGGCCTCGTCAAGGACGGCAACAAGCCCGTCGCGAACGACGGCAACACCACGATCGAGGTCTGCGTCTTCGACTCCAGCACCGACTACCAGACGTACGCGGGCGCGATGTTCGGCATCGACACCAACAACGGCGGGATGTACCTGGAAGGGGACCCGGCCGCCGCCGGGAACCAGCCGCGGTTCATCGCCTACGAGGCCGAATGGGTGCGCCCGAAGTTCGAGATCTGGAACCTCAACCACGAGTACACGCACTACCTGGACGGCCGCTTCGACATGTACGGCGACTTCAACGCGAACGTCGCCACGCCCACGATCTGGTGGATCGAGGGGTTCGCCGAGTACGTCTCCTACTCCTACCGGAAGGTGACGAACGACTCGGCCATCGCCGAGGCCGCCAAGGGCACCTACGCGCTGAGCACGCTCTGGAACACCACCTACAGCCATGACACGACCCGCATCTACTACTGGGGCTACCTGGCGGTGCGGTACATGTTCGAGAAGCATCCCGGCGACATCTCCACCGTGCTCGGCTACTACCGGACGGGCGACTGGAACGCCGCACGCACGTTCCTGACCAGCACGATCGGCAGCCGCTACGACGGCGACTGGCGGACGTGGCTCGCCGCGTGCGCGGCCGGCGCCTGCGCCGGCGGGGGCGGCGGCAACCAGGCGCCGTCCGCGCGGTTCTCCTACTCCGCGAACGGGCTCGCGGTCGCCTTCACCGACCAGTCCACCGACGCCGACGGGACGATCGCGTCCCGGCGCTGGGACTTCGGCGACGGCGCCACGTCCACGGCGGCCAGCCCGTCCCACACCTTCGGGGCCGACGGCACCTACACCGTGTCCCTGACGGTGACCGACGACGCCGGGGCCACCGGCACCGCGTCCCAGCGGATCTCCGTGTCGGCCGGGGGCGGCGGGACGACCCCCGAGTGCACCGGGTCCGACACCCGGCAGCTCGACCGGAACTGCCAGCGCGGCAACCTGTCGGCGGCCAAGGGCGGCACCGCCTACCTCTACCTCTACGTTCCGTCCGGCACCCGGTCGATCACCATCACCTCCTCCGGCGGGACGGGTGACGGCGACCTCTACTACAGCTCCGGCAGTTGGGCGACTCCGTCGTCCTACAACCAGCGCTCCACCAACACCGGGAACGGCGAGACGCTCACCATCGCCAACCCGCCGGCCGGTTACAACTACGTCAGCCTGTACGGGAAGGAGGCGTTCAGCGGCGCGGCCGTGAAGGTCGAGTACTGACCCGCGGCATCGAAAGGCCGGGGCCGGACCGCGAAGGTCCGGCCCCGGCTTCGTGCCGCGCCCCGGTCAGGCGAGGGGGCCCCGCTCGGGGAAGTGGCAGGCCACCGCGCGCCCGGCGGTCCCGTCCAGCGGGGCGAGCGGCGGGCGCTCGACCCGGCAGCGGTCCTGCGCCTTGAAGCACCGGGGGTGGAAGGCGCAGCCGGGCGGAGGGGCGGACGGGCTCGGCGGGTCGCCGCGCAGCACGATGCGCTCCCGCGTCCGCTCCGCCACCGGGTCGGGCAGCGGGATCGCCGACAGCAGCGCCCGGGTGTAGGGGTGCGCCGGGGCGCCGTAGAGCGCGTCGCGGTCGCCGATCTCGACGATCCGGCCGAGGTACATCACGGCGACCCGGTCGCACACGTGCCGCACCACGGCGAGGTCGTGCGCGATGAACACGTACGCCAGGCCGAGGCGCCGCCGCAGCCCGGCCAGCAGGTTGACGATCTGGGCCTGGATCGACACGTCCAGCGCCGACACCGGCTCGTCCGCGACGACGAGGCGGGGGCCGGTGACCAGCGCCCGCGCGATCCCGATCCGCTGTGCCTGCCCGCCGGAGAACTCGTGCGGGTACCGGTCGGCGTGCTCGGCGCCGAGGCCGACGAACTCCAGCATCTCCCGCACCCGCGGGACGGGGTCGGCCTCGCCCTGCGCGCGCAGCGGCGCCGCCACGATGGAGCCGACCGTGTGCCGGGGGTTCAGCGACGCGAACGGGTCCTGGAAGATGATCTGGAGGTCGCGGCGCAGCGGGCGCATCCGCCGCTGCGACAGCCCGGTGATGTCGCGCCCGTCGAAGGTGATCCGCCCGGCGGTCGGGTCCAGCAGCCGGACGAGCATCCGCCCGGTCGTGGACTTGCCGCAGCCGGACTCGCCGACCAGCCCGAGCGCCTCCCCGGCGCGCACCTCCAGGTCGAGGCCGTCCACCGCGCGGACGGCGCCGTGCCGGGTGCGGAACGTCTTCGTCAGCCCGTCCAGGCTGAGCAGCGGCGTCATCCCGCCACCTCCTCACCGGCCGTCAGCAGATGGCAGGCCGCCGGGTGCGGCGCGCCCCGCAGCGGCGGCCGGTCGGTCGCGCACACCGCGATCCGCTCCGGGCACCGCGGCTCGAACGGGCACCCCGCCGGCGGACGCGACGGCGACGGCGGGGCGCCCGGGATCGGGACCAGCTCGCCGGGCGGCCCGGTCAGCCGGGGCAGCGAGCCGAGCAGGCCGCGGGTGTAGGGGTGCCGGGGCGCGGCGAACAGCGCACCGGCCGCCGCGCGCTCCACGGCCCGTCCCGCGTACATGACCAGGACGTCGTCGGCGACCCGCGCGACCACCCCGAGATCGTGGGTGATCATCAGGACGGCGAGGCCGCGGTCGCGCTGGATCCGCGCGATCAGCTCCAGGATCTGCGCCTGGACGGTCACGTCCAGCGCGGTCGTCGGCTCGTCGGCGATCAGCAGCTCCGGCTCGCAGGCCAGCGCCATCGCGATCATGACGCGCTGGCGCATGCCGCCGGAGAACTGGTGCGGGTGGTCGCGGGCGCGCTCGCCCGGGTCGGGGATGCCGACGTCGCCGAGCAGCCGGACGGCGTGCGCGTGCGCCGCGCGGCGCGATTCGCCGAAGTGCAGCCGGCGCGCCTCGGCGATCTGCTCGCCGACCCGGTAGTGCGGGTGCAGCGAGGTCAGCGGGTCCTGGAAGATCATCGCGATCCGGCGGCCGCGCAGCGCGCGGATCCGCTCCCGGCCGGCGCCGACGACCTCGGTGCCGGCGACGTCGATCGACCCGGTCACCCGGGCCCGGTCGTGCAGCCCCATGACGGCGAGGCTGGTCACGGACTTGCCGGAGCCGGACTCGCCGACGATGCCGAGGGTGCGGCCCGCGCCGACGGTGAACGACAGCCCGTCCACCGCGCGCACCGGCCCCCGCGGGGTCGGGAACTCGACGACGAGGTCCCGGACGGTCAGCGGCGTCATGCGTACCTCACCTGGGGATCGATCGCGGCGTAGAGCAGGTCGACCGCGAGGTTGGCGAAGGTGATGAAGAACGCGGCCAGCAGCGCGACCCCCATCACGACCGGCTGGTCGGACTTGTCGATCGCGTCGATGGTGAGCCGGCCGACGCCGGGCAGCCCGAACACGCTCTCGGTGATCACGGCGCCGCCCAGCAGCGCGCCGAGGTCCATGCCGAACACGGTGAGGACGGGGGTGAGCCCGGCCCGCAGGCCGTGCTTGGCGACGACGGTCCGCTCGGGCAGGCCCTTGGCGCGCGCCGTCCGGATGTAGGGCTCGGCCATCGTCTCCACCATCGACGCCCGCGACATCCGCGCGTACATGGCCGCGTACAGCAGCGCCAGCGCCGCCCAGGGCAGGACGAGGTTCCGCGCCCAGCCGACGGGGTCGTCCGCGATCGGCACGTAGCTGGAGTAGGGCAGCAGGCCGCCGAGCTGGACGACCAGGACGGTCAGCGCCATCGCCGTGAAGTAGATGGGCAGGGACGCGGCGGTGAGCGTGCCGACCATCAGCGTCCGGTCGAGCAGGGTGTCCTTGCGCAGCGCGGACACGACGCCGACGCCGACGCCGCCCGCGAGCCACAGGACGGCGGCGCCGACCCCGATCGACAGGGTCGTGGGGAGCCGCTGCATCATCAGGTCCCAGACCGGCATGTTGTTCTGGTAGGAGAACCCGAGGCACGGGAAGTGGCACTGGACGGCCAGGGGCCCCGACCCGTAGGTGCGGCCGGCGAAGATCCCGGCGAGGTAGTCGGTGAACTGGCGCCACAGCGGCCGGTCCAGGCCCATCTGGTGGTGCAGCATCGCGAGCCGCTCCGGCGTGCACGACTTCCCGCACGCCTGCAGCGCCGGGTCGGCGGGGAACACGTAGAAGATCGTGAAGGTGACCGCGCAGATGACGAGCAGCACGCCCGCGACGCCGGCCAGCCGCAGCGCGAGGTAGCGGATCACCGGTCGGCCCCGCGCGGGTCGAGGGCGTCCCGGAACGCGTCGCCGAGCAGCGTGAACGCCAGCACGGTCAGCAGCAGGCACACGCCGGGCACCACGAAGAACGTCGGGTCGACCTGGTACCAGTCGATCGCCTTGGCCATCATCTGCCCCCAGGACGCGTCCGGCGGCCGGACGCCGATGCCGAGGAACGACAGCGCCGCCTCGGTGCCGATGTTGATCGGGATGGTGAGCGTGGCGTAGACGAGCACCGGCGCCAGCAGGTTCGGCAGCACCTCGCGGAACACGATCCGGGTGCGCGGCATGCCGGTGGCGCGCGCGGCGTCCACGAACTCCCGGTGGCGCAGCGAGAGCGCCTGCCCGCGCACGATCCGCCCGATGTAGGGCCAGCCGAAGAAGCCCATGACGACCACCAGCTCCAGCATCCGGTTCGCCTCCGGCAGCACCGACACCAGGGCGATCATGAAGATGAGGTGGGGGAAGGACAGCACGAGGTCCATGGCGCGGCTGATCAGCGCGTCGACCCGGCCGCCGGCGAAGCCCGCGGCGAGCCCGAGGACGGTGCCGGCGACGGTGGAGACGCAGGTCGCCGCGACGGAGATCAGCAGCGAGACGCGGGCGCCGTAGACCGTCCGGCTGAACACGTCGCGTCCGGTGCCGGGCTCGACGCCCAGCCAGAAGTCGCCGTCGATGCCGCCGAACGCGCCCTTGGGCGCCCCGGCGAGCGCCTTGTCGATCTTCTCCGGGTGGAACTCGTTCGGGCCGTGCCCGTTCAGCGCGGTGAGCAGCGGGGCGGCGACGGCCATCAGCACGAACAGCGCGATGATCGCGAGGCCGGCGAGGGCGGCCGGGTCGCGGCGCAGCCGCCCGCCGGCCAGCCGCCAGGGCGACCGGCCGGCGGGCGCCGGCGCGCCGCCCGCCGCCTCGGTGAGCGACGGGACGGCCACTACTTCACCCCGAGGACGGCGAAGTCGAGCTCGCCCTCCCAGATGGGGTGGCCGAACGCGCCGGTGACCTTGGAGCCGTGCAGCAGCGGCAGCTTGTCGTGGATCAGCGGGACCATCGGCGACAGGCCCATCAGGTCGCGGTCGAGCGCCTGCCACCGGGCGGGGTCGTTCGCCGCCACGGCCGCGTCGATCTTCGCGTTGACCCCCTCGTCGTCGAGCTGGGAGACGACGGTGTTGCCCTTCGGCGCGATGGTGCGGCCGTCGAAGATCGGCGGGATGAACGAGCCGGCGGACGGGTAGTCGGCGCACCAGCCGTAGAAGACCAGCTCGTCCTCCTTCTCGATGTCGCCGATGGCGTCGTAGTAGACGCTCTTCGCGACGGAGTTGATCTGGACCTTCACGCCCGCCCGCGCGAGCGCCTGCTGGACGGCCTCCGCCTCGGCCTTGCCCTGCTCGGTGCTGGTCGTGGTCAGGCGGATCGACAGGCCCGCGCTCTTGCCGGCGGCGGCGAGCAGCTCCCGTGCCTTGGCGGGGTCGCCGGTGGGCGGGGCCTTGTAGACGTCCTGGGCCCGCCCGCCGGTCATGGCGGGCGGGAGGTAGGAGCCGGCGAGTTCGCCGACGCCGCTGCCGCCGTGCGCGGTGCGGTACGCCTCCTTGTCGACGGCGAACTGCATCGCCTGCCGCACCTTCGGGTCGTCGAACGGGGGCTTGGAGGTGTTCATCGCCAGGAACCGCGTGCACAGGCTGGTCGCGCTGACGAACCGCTTCTTGACGTCCGGGCGGGTCAGGACGCGGGGCATGCTGGCCGGGGCGACGCTGTAGAGGGTGACGGCCCGCTGGTCCCCGCCCTGGTCGGCGATCAGCCGCTGGTCGATGGTGGGCTGCGCGATGCCCTCCTCGACGACGATCCGGTCGGGGTTGGCCTGCCGGACGCCGTCGGTCGCCTTGCTCCAGTGCGGGTTCCTGACCAGCGCCAGCCTCTTGCCCCGGTCGTAGGACTCCACCTTGTAGGGGCCGGACGAGAACGGCCGCCTGTCGAAGTTGACGCCGGTGTCCTCGGCCTTCGGGACGGGCGCGAACGTCGGCAGCGTCGTGATCTTCGGCCAGTCCATGGACGGTTCCTTGAGCTGGAACACGATGGTCTGCGCGTCCGGGGCCTTGATGGAGGCGAGGCCGTTCTCGTCCTGGTAGGGGCCCTTGTAGCGGTCGCCGCCCGCGAGCATCGTCCTGGCGTAGCCGGGCCCCTCCGGGAGGTCGGGGGCGAAGGAACGCTCCACGCCGTACTTGACGTCGGCGCTCGTGATGGGCGAGCCGTCCTCGAACTTCAGGCCGGGCTTGAGGTGGAACGTCCAGGTCCTGCCGTGGTCGGACGTGGTGCCGGTGCCGGTCGCGAGGTCGGGGACGACCTCGGTGCCCGCCTGGCCGGGCTTCGCGGCGTAGGTCGTCAGCGTCCGGTAGAGCAGCCGGGTGCCGAAGTCCATCGCGAACATCACGTAGTTGCGCTGCGGGTCGAGATGGGCGAAGTCCTCGTTGAACAGGACGGTGAGGGTGCCGCCGGCCTTGGGCGCGGCCCCGTCGCCGCCCGAGCCGCAGGCGGCGGACGCGCCGCCGGCGACGGCCAGCGAGAGGGCGAGGGCGAAACAGGTCCTTACCGGACGTCTCATGGCATCTCCGTGCATCGTCGGGCGGAGTGCCATATAAAATAGTACAGTGCAATTGCACTACAAGGCCCGTTATCGAATCTCCACATCCGGGACAGCACACGGAGGACATGGCCGCCATGGACGACCGCCCCACCGACCGACCCGCCGCCGACCCGCCGGGTCGATCCGCGGCCCCATCCGCCGACCGGTTCGCCACGGGCAGCCATGACCTGCCCGTCTCCGCGGCGCTCGCCTCCTTCATGACCACCGGCTGGGCCGCGCCCGACACGCCGCCCGCCGAGCGGCTGCCGGTCGCGGCCTACGCGGAGAAGCGGCGCGCCGCCCTCTCGGCCCGCTTCCCGGGCGAGCGCCTCGTCCTGCCCGCCGGGCCGCCGAAGGTCCGCAGCAACGACTGCGACCACCGCTACCGCCCCCACACCGCCTACGCGCACCTGTCCGGCGACACCGCGGCGGACACCGGGACCGGCGCCGTCCTGGTGCTGGAGCCGACCGCCGCCGGGCACGACGCCGTCCTCTACCACCGGCCCCGGTCGCCGCGCGGCGACGGCGGCTTCTACCGGGACCGCCGGCACGGGGAGTTCTGGGTCGGCCGCCGCGCCGCCCTCGCCGAGACCGCGGAGCGGCTCGGCCTCGCCTGCGCGCCGCTGGACGACCTCGCCGGCGCGCTCCGCGGGCCGCGCCCCGCCCGCGTGATCCGGGGCGTGGACCCGGCGGTCGACGCGGCGGTCCCGGTCCGGGACGCCGAACGCGACCGCGAGTTCGCCGCGGCCGCCGCCGAACTCCGCCTCATCAAGGACGAATGGGAGATCGCGCAGCTCCAGGCCGCCGTCGACCACACCGTGACGGCCTTCACCGCCGTCGCCGCCGCGCTCCCCCGCGCGACCGGGATGCCGCGCGGCGAGCGCTGGGTCGAGGGGACGTTCGAACGCGTCGCGCGGATGGAGGGCAACGGCGTCGGCTACGAGACGATCGCCGCGTCCGGGGCGCACGCGTGCGTCCTGCACTGGACCCGCAACGACGGCACGCTGCGGCTCGGGGAGATGCTCCTGCTCGACGCCGGCGTGGAGACCGACACCCTCTACACCGCCGACGTCACCCGCACGATCCCGGTCAGCGGCTGGTTCACCCCGCGCCAGCGGCAGGTCTACGACCTCGTCTACCTCGCGCAGGAGGCGGGCCTCGCGGCGGTGCGCCCGGGCGCCCGCTTCCGCGACTTCCACCTGGCCGCGATGCGCGTCATCGCCGAGGGCCTCCAGGAGTGGGGCGTGCTGCGCAGCGCCGAGGAGGCGCTCGACCCCGAGTCGGGCGTCTACCGCCGCTACACGCTGTGCAGTAGCGGGCACATGCTCGGCATGGACGTGCACGACTGCGCGGCCGCGCGCGCGTCCCAGTACCTCGACGCGGAGTTGCGCCCCGGCCACGTCCTCACCGTCGAACCGGGCCTCTACCTGCAGCCGGACGACCTGACCCTGCCCCCGGAGCTGCGCGGCATCGGCGTCCGCATCGAGGACGACGTCGTCGTCACCGAGACCGGCGCGCGGCTGATGTCCGCCGAGCTGCCGCGCCATCCCGAGGAGATCGAGCTCTGGATGCAGTCCCTCGCGGGTTGAGAGCACGCCGGAGGGGCCGTGCCGCACCCGCCACCGGGTGCGGCACGGCCCCGTGTCCGGACGATGTCAGCCGCTGAGCAGCGACACGCCCCAGGTGGACAGGGCCCGGCCGATCGGTTCGTGGATCATGCCGCACCCGGAGTTCGGCCCGCCGCTCAGGATGCCGTGGGCGTAGTTGCCGTAGAACACGCCGCTGCCGCTGTCGCCCGGACCGTCGCACGCCGTGCTCCAGGTCATGCCGGAGAGCGTCCGGTTCGGGTAGGAGACGGTGGCGTCGATCTCGGTGACCGTCCCGCAGGTGTAGCCGGTCGTCGAGCCCTGCTTGCAGACGTATCCGCCGACGTAGTCGGCCTCGCTGCCGCGAACGGGCGTCTCGTACAGCACCCAGCCGCGCGGCCGCCACCAGCCGGGGTCGCCGACCGACACGATCGCGGAGTCGCCGTACCAGCCGAACGTGTAGTCGGCGACGCCCCCGACGTTCTGGTAGCCGTAGCTGTAGGTGGACACGTCCCACCAGTAACCGAGCTCGGCGCAGTGGCCGGCGGTGAGCATGTAGTACCTGCCGCCCGAGTACGCCGTGAACGCGCTGGTGCACCGCGCCCCGCCGGTGAAGATCGCCAGCCCGGAGCGCAGCGGCGGGTCGCACGCGTAGTCGTCGTAGCAGTAGCGCGGCACCGACCGGTGCGCGTACGCGGAGACCTCCACGGCCGCGCCGAACTCGCGCTTCGCCCAGCTCAGCACGTCCTTCTGGGCGCGGGTGAGCGCGGCGCCGCGCACGCCGCCGAGCTTCACCGCGTTGCGGGACGTGACGATGCCGCTCTGGAGGCCGTTCCGGGCGCCCTCGTTGGCCTTGGCGATCCGCTCGGCCAGCGCGTCCGACACCTTCTGGAGGTGGTCGAAGCCGTACCGGACGGTGGTCGTGGCGGTGTCGCCCATGCCGGACGCCCTGGCGGCGGCGCGCGCCTTGGGCGCCGCCGATCCGGCGGTCACGCCGACGGTGAGCCGGCCGCCGTGCGCCTGGTCGATCCAGGCTCCGCCGTAGGCCGCGCCGAGGTCCGCGCGGATCTCGGCGGCGAGCCTGAGCTGGGCGGGTTGCCGGTCGGCGCGGCGCCGCGCCTCCGCCGCGGAGACGCCGTGGTCCTTCGTGATCTGTGTGACGAGTGCCTGCTCGGCCTCCTTCTGGGTCTGTACCTGGGTGCCGGTACGGGGGGACGGGGCGGGGGGCGCGCCGCGGTCGCCCGCCGCACCGGCGCGGGCCGGTGCGGTGAGCGCGGTCGCGGACAGCGCGGCGGCCAGGGCCAGGGCCAGGGCGGCGCGGCTGCGCTTGTGGCGGACCATCCGGGGTTCCTCCTTCGCGGACCGGGGGGAGTGCCACGGCCCGGTGCCGTGGCGTCCGCTGTGCAATGTGAAATTGCACTGTAAAATGTAAAATGGCTCTTGCCAAGGGCCGGTGCGTCCGGTTCCCCGGAGGACGTGCTCAGGCGGGTGGGGTCAGGCGTCCGCGTTCCGGACGTGGTCGAGGTGGCGGGTCATGATGCCGCCGGCGCGTTCGGCGTCGCCGGCGACCAGGGCGTCCAGCAGCCGGAGGTGCTCGTCGGCCGACGCCGCCAGTTCGGCCGCCGCCGCGGGCTTGACGAGCCCGTGCATGCGGGACCGGTCGCGCAGGTCGAGGACCGTCCGGACGAGGGTCCGGTTGCCGGTGAGTTCGAGCAGCTCGGTGTGGAACCGGCGGTCGGCGTCCAGGAACCGGAGGGCGTCGCCGTGCGCCGCCGCCTCCGCGCCCTCCTCGGCGAGGGCGCGCAGCCGCGCGTGGGCCTCCGCGGGCACGGCCCCGGCCAGCCGCACGACCGCGGGGACCTCGACCATCTCCCGGAGCTCGGTCAGCTCGGCGAGGTCGCGGTCGGACAGCGGGACCACCCGGAAGCCGCGGTTGCGCACCGCCTCGAACAGCCCGTCCCGGACGAGGTCGATCATGGCTTCGCGGACGGGCGTGGCGGAGATGCCGAACTCCTCGGCCAGCGTGGGGGCGGAGTAGACGACGCCCGACCGCAGCGTGCCGCTGGCGAGCGCGTGGCGCAGCGCCTCGGCCACCTGTCCGCGGAGGCTGGTGTGGCCGCCGAGGTCCGGAAGTCCGCCCACGGCGTCGGCCACCGTATCCATATGCCTCCTCCTCACCCGCGATCAGAATACCGTTCCACGCGGGCGAAGCCGCAGCGCAGGCGCCGCGCTCACAGCAGCGGGTGGACGTGCGGATGGGCGTGCCACCAGGCGCCGAACGCCGGATGGCGGTCCGCGTGCTCGACGAAGGCGGCGGCGAGGCCCCGGTAGAGGGCCGCGGCGTCCGCGTCGTTCAGCCGGTCCCGGCGCCAGGCGACGATCAGCTTGGCGACCTGCGGCTCCCCCGCCAGCGGCCGGACCACCGTGCCGGGCTGCGGCGGCCACGACGGATCCACCAGCCGCACCCCGTGCCCGGCCGCGACCAGCGGGCATGCGGCGCCGCTCGGCGCCTCGTAGCGCACGACGGGCTCGAAGCCGGCGGCGCGGCAGGAGGCGCGCAGCGACGCCAGCGAGCCGTCGTCGGCGCCGGGCGGGCCGATCCAGGACTCGTCCTTCAGGTCGACCAGGTCGATCTCGTCCCGCCCGGCCAGCGGATGGTCCGCGGCGAGCGCCACGAAGATCGGGTAGCGGGGCACCAGCGTGCGGCTGACCACCGGGGCGGTCAGCGCGACGTCGAAGCCCTCCATGATCCCGAGCAGCGCGGCGTCGAGCCGGCCCCGGTTGAGGGCGTCGCCGAGCAGCGCCGAGGACGGCTCGATGCGCAGCGAGACCTCCCGGCCGGGCAGTTCCCCGCCGACCCGCTCGACGATGCTGCCGACGCAGGCGAGGTGCACGCAGCCGAGGGCGAGGGCCGTGCCCGGCTCCGCCGGCGCGGGCAGCTCGCCGAAGAGGGTGTCCAGCTCCGCCAGCACGGTCCGCGCCCGGGCGACGACCTGCCGTCCCAGCGCCGTCGGCTCCAGGCCCGCGCGGCTGCGCTCGAACAGCCGCCCGCCGACGATCTCCTCGACCCTGCGGAGCTGGCTCGACATGGCGGGCTGCGACACCCCCATCCGCGCCGCGGCCCGGGTGACGCTTCCCGTCTCCGCCATCGCGCAGACCATGCGCAGATGACCGATATCGAGATCCATAGCCGGAAATTATGCACCAGCTGATGCCCGCCGTTCCGGGCTCGCGGCAATACTTCCCGTACCTCTCCGGCAGAAGGGAGCACCACCGTTTCCCCGCCGCCGGAAGGGGGCTCCTCACCGCCTCCCCCTTCCGGCGGTCCGGCCCGCGCCGGGCCGGTACGCCCAGGGAAGGCGATCATGATGACGGACAACTCGCGGATCTCCGGGACGGAGGCCGCCCGGTCAGCGAGCGCCTTTCCGGCGTGGCCGCTGCCGCCCGATCCGACGGCGGCGCCCACCGCGCGGTCCATCGCCGGGCGCCTCTCCGCCGAACTGGAACTCTCCCCGTCCGTGACGGACGACATTCGCACGATCGTTTCCGAGCTCGCGGCGAACGCGGTCCTGCACGGCGACCGGTGGAGCGCCGAATTATGGGCCCGGATCGGCCGGCGGAACCGGCCCCATGTCACGTTCACGGTGTTCGACGCCGGCCCCTGGCGCGGACCGGCCGTGCTCCCGGCGGGTCCCATCGAGCCGTCCGAGGCCTGCCGGGGCCGCGGGCTCGCGCTGGTGAGCGCGCTGACGGCGGAGATCGGCGGGCGCTGGGGCGTGCATCCCGGCCGCGCCCGGCTCGGCGCGCCCGGCGGACCCGGCCGGGACCCGGTCTTCGGCAAGGCGGTCTACGTCGCCGTCCCCCTGCCGCTGAGGTTCTTGATCGTCCCGGAGTTCGGCGCGCCGTCGCGCGGACTCCGCTGAGTCAGCGGCATTCGGGGCGGTCGGCCCAGATGCCGCGGATGTGGCGCAGGTGGTGGCGCGTCAGGGCCTCGGTGCGCGCCGCGTCGCCGTCCGCCACCGCGTCGAGGAGTTCCTCGTGCTCGCGGGCGGACGGCTCCAGCTCGCCGCGCTCCGCCAGCCGGGGGACGCCGTAGAGCCGCGACCTGTACCGCAGCTCGCTCACCAGCCGGACGAGGTGCGCGTTGCCGCCGAGCCCGAGCAGCGCGAGATGGAAGCGGTGGTCGGCCTCGATGTAGGCGAGGACGTCCCGCTCCCCCGCGGCCCGCACGATCGCCTCGGCCAGCGGCCGCAGCGCGCGGACCTCGGCGGCCCGGCCGGACTCCGCGACCCGGACGACGGCCGGAACCTCGATCAGCGCCCGCACCTCGGTGATCTCGTCCAGTTCCCGGTCCGACAGCTCGGTGACCCGGAACCCCTTGTTGCGGACGACGCCGACCAGCCCCTCGCGGGCGAGGTCGATCATCGCCTCCCGGACCGGGGTCGGGGACACCCCGAACCGGTCGGCGATCGCGGGAGCGGAGTAGACCGTGCCCGGCCGCATCTCGCCGCTGACGATCGCGGCCCGCAGCGCGTGGGCGATCTGCACCCGGACGCTCTTGCGCGGGCCGAGGGACGGCAGGTTCAGCATCGCGGTGGGCTCTCCCCTCCGGACGGACGCTCCGGATAGTGACATGTAGTATTGCACTCGCACCTGACCGTCGTCGCGGCGCTACACTGGCTGTTCGTTAAAGCGAACGCTAGCGAGGGGCGGGCCGGAGCGTGAGCGCGTCAGGGGAATCGGTGCGGGACGTGCTGGCGGGCAACCTGCGGCGCGCGCGCCTGGAGCTCGGCCTGTCGCTGTCCGAGCTGTCCCGCCGCTCGAAGATCGGCAAGGCGACGCTCTCGCAGCTGGAGGCGGGCGCCGGCAACCCCACCATCGAGACGGTGTTCAGCCTGGCCCGCGTGCTGGAGGTCCCCGTCTCCGAGCTGCTGGACGGGCAGCAGCCCGCCGGCCTCACCGTGGTCCGCGCGGCGGACGTGGAGGTGCTGCGCGGCGAGGGCGTCGACCTGCGGCCGCTGCGCGGGATCGCCTCCGGCGGCGCCCTGTTCGAGGTGTACGACCAGCGCTTCCGGGCCGGCCGCCGGCAGGACTCGCTGGGCCACGTGGGCACCGAGCACACGATCGTCCAGGACGGGCGGCTCGCCGTTCGGGTGGACGACCGGGACGTCGAGCTCGGCCCCGGCGACTACGTCAGCTTCGACGCCCGGCTCCCGCACTCCTACGCCGCGCTGGACGGCCCCGTCCGCTCGGTCCTGCTCCTGCAGTACGACGCCGACCAGCGGGTCCACTCGGCGCCCTCCGAACCGCCGCACCGCTCCGACGCGCCCTGACGATCCGGCCCGGCCGGGCCGTTGACATCCCGCGCGGGGCCGACGTACGCTCGCAATCGTTCGGTTTATCGAACAATGGGAGCCGTGATGACGCGGGTCGTGGTGATGGGCGCCGGGATGATCGGCGCCGCCTGCGCCCGCGAGCTGGCCCTGGCCGACTGCAGCGTCACCGTCCTGGAGCGCGGCCGTCCCGCCGCCGCGACCACCGCGCACGGCGAGGGCAACGTCCTGGTGTCCGACAAGCCGCCCGGCCCCGAGCTGGAGCTGGCGCGGCTGTCCCGGCGGCTGTGGCCGGGGGTGCTCGACGGGCTCCCCGGCGCCGGGGGCGCGGAATGGGACCCCAAGGGCGGCATCGTCGTCGCCACCACCGAACCGGGCGCCGAGGCACTGCGCGAGTTCGCCGCCGCCCAGCGCGCCGCGGACGTCGACGCGCGGGAGCTGGACGCCGCCGCCCTCGCCGCCGCCGAACCGCACCTCACCACCGACGTGACCGCCGCCGTCCACTACCCCGAGGACGCCCAGGTGCAGCCCGCCGGGGCGGCCACCGCGCTGCTCGCCCACGCGGTGCGGCTCGGCGCCGAGCTGCGCACCGGCTGCGAGGTCCTCGGCGCCGTCACGCGCGGCGGCCGGCTGACCGGCGTGCGCACCCCCGCCGGGACCATCGAGGCCGACGCGTTCGTCAACGCGGCCGGGCCCTGGTCGGGCGAGGTCGCCGCGCGGCTCGGCGTCCGGCTCGACGTGCGGCCCCGCCGCGGGGAGATCCTGGTCACCGCGCCGCGGCCGCCGACCGTCTTCCACAAGGTCTACGACGCCGACTACGTGGGCGCGGTCGGCAGCGGCGACGGGGAGCTGCAGTCCTCGGCGGTGGTGGAGTCCACCCGCGCGGGGACGATCCTGCTCGGCTCGTCGCGCCGCCGGGTCGGGTTCGACGACCGGACGCGCCCCGGCGTGCTGTCGGTGATCGCCCGCAAGGCGCTGCGGCTGTTCCCGTCGCTGGCCGGCGTGCCGGTGATGCGCGCCTACGGCGGGTTCCGCCCCTACGTGGCCGACCACCTCCCGGTGATCGGCGCCGACCCGGCCCTGGCCGGGCTGTGGCACGCCACCGGGCACGAGGGCGCCGGCATCGGGCTCGCCGCCGGGACCGCCGCCGTCCTGCGCGACCTGCTGCACGGCCGCGCGCCCGAGGTCGAAGCGGAGCCGTTCCGCGTCGACCGGCCCGCCGTCAGACCGGAGGGAGCACCCGGATGACCCCGCGACTCGTGCGCGCGGACCGCGACGCCACCGGGCGCCGCGACGTCCCGCTGCGCATCACCGTGGACGGCGCGCCGCTCACCGGCGTCGCCGGCCAGACGATCGCCGGGGTGCTGATGGCGGCCGGCCGCACGGCCTGGCGGGAGAGCCCGTCGGGCACGCCGCGCGGCGTCTTCTGCGGCATCGGCGCCTGCTTCGACTGCCTGGTCACCGTCAACGGCGTCCCCGACGTGCGGGCCTGCCGCCGCCGGGCCCGCGACGGCGACGCCGTCACCACCCAGTCCCGCGCCGGGCGGGAGGCCCGGTGACGCGGCACGTCGCGGTCGTCGGCGCCGGCCCGGCGGGCCTCGCCGCGGCGGCGGGCGCGCTGCGCGCCGGGGCGCGGGTGACGCTGCTCGACGCCGCCGACAACCCGGGCGGCCAGTACCACCGGATGCTCCCGGACGCCTACGCCGCCGCCGCCCCCGGACGCCTGCACCACGGCTGGCGCGGCTTCGTCCGGCTCCGCGACCACGTGCTCGGGCACGCGCGCTGCGACTGGTGGCCGGAGAGCACGGTCTGGGCGCTGGAGCGCGAAGGGGAGGGCGCGCCGCACGTCCATGTGCTGCGCGGCGAGGCCGACGCGATGGGGCGGGAGCGCCGCGTGCTGCGGCCCGACGCGCTCGTCCTCGCGCCCGGTGCCCATGACCGCGTCCTGCCGTTCCCCGGGTGGGAGTTGCCCGGCGTCCACTCCGCCGGGGCCGCGCAGGCGCTGGCGAAGGGCGAGCGGGTCGTGGTCGGCGACCGCGTGCTGATCGCCGGCACCGGGCCGTTCCTGCTGCCGGTCGCCGCGTCGCTGCTGGAGGCGGGGGCGGCCGTCCGGGCGGTATTGGAGGCGAACCCGGCGGCGACGGTCACGCGCGGCTGGACGCGCCGCCCCCGGGAGCTGGCGTCCGAGGCCGGCAAGGCGGCGGAGCTCGCCGGGTACGCCGCGCTGCTCGCCCGGCACCGCGTCCCCTACCGGACGGGCCGCGCCGTGATCGAGGCGAGGGGCGACGGGCGGGTGGAGGAGGCGGTCACCGCGCGGCTGCGTCCCGACTGGTCGGTGGTCCCCGGCACCGAGAAGGCCGTCGCGGTGGACGCGCTGTGCGTCACCCACGGGTTCGGCCCGCAGCTCGAACTCCCCGTCGCGGCGGGCTGCCGGCTGCGCGGCGGCGGCGCGTCCGTCGAGGTGGACGGCGACCAGCGCACCACCGTGCCCGGCGTGTACGCCGCCGGGGAGATCACCGGCATCGCCGGTGCCCAGGCCGCCCGCACCGAGGGGCTGATCGCGGGCTGGGCCGCAGGCGGCGGTGCCACGGACTCCCCCGTCGCGGTGTCAGCGCGCCGCCGCCGCGACCGGGGCCGCGCGTTCGCCGCGCGCCTCGCCGCCGCGCACCCGATCGGCGCGGCCTGGCGCGGCTGGCTGCGGCCCGGCACGATCGTCTGCCGCTGCGAGGACGCCCGGTACGGCGACCTGCTCGACGCGGCCCGCGACCCGGCGGGGGCGTCGGCCCGCGCCGTCAAGCTCGGCACGCGCGCCGGCCTCGGCCCCTGCCAGGCGCGCGTCTGCGGCCCCACGGTCGCCGAACTGCTGTCCGGCGCGGTGGACGCGGCGAACCCGCACCACCGGCCCATCGCCCAGCCGATCCGCCTGGGCGAACTCGCGAATCCCCCCACCGGCACCACTGACCAGGAGGAGAGCGCTCGATGAGCGACACGGAGCTCCGGAGCCTCGGCGGCGTGATCGTCGCCACGGCGCTGCCCTACCGCGCGGACGCCGCCGCCCCCGCCGGGCTCGCCGTCGACTACGACGCCTACGCCGAGCACTGCCGCTGGCTAGTCGCGAGCGGCTGCCGGGGCGTCGGCCCGAACGGGTCCCTGGGCGAGTACTCGGCGCTCACGGACGAGGAGCGGCGCCGCGTCGCGCGGACCGCCGTCGAGGCCGTCGGCGGGGACGGGGTCGTGGTCGCCGGCGTGCACGGCCCCGGCTCCCACCAGGCGAAGCACTGGGCGGAGATCGCCGCCGAGGACGGCGCGGACGGCGTGCTGTGCCTGCCGCCGACCCTCTACCGGGCGAACCCCGCCGAGGTCGTGGCGCACTACGAGGCCGTCGCGTCCGCCGGGCTGCCGGTCATGGTCTACAACAACCCGATCGACACCAAGGTCGACCTGTCCCCCGCCCTGCTCGGCGAGATCGCGCAGATCGACGGCGTCGTGGCGGTGAAGGAGTTCTCCGGCGACGTCCGCCGCGTCCTGGAGATCAAGGAGACCGCGCCGGGGCTGGAGGTCGTCGCGGGCGCCGACGACGTGGTGCTGGAGTCGCTGCTGATGGGCGCGACCGGCTGGTTCGCCGGCTTCCCCAACGTGTTCCCCGCCGCGTCCGCCCGGCTGTACGAACTGGCCACGGCCGGAAAGCTCGCGGAGGCGCGCGCCCTGTACGAGCCGCTGGTGGCCGCGTTCCGCTGGGACTCGCGGACCGAGTTCGTCCAGGCCATCAAGCTCGGCATGGACCAGGTCGGCCGGTACGGCGGCCCGTGCCGCCCGCCGCGCGGCCCCCTCACCGCCGCGCAGCGCGCCGCCGTCACCGCCGACATGGACCGCGCCATCGCCGCGCTCCGGGACGAGGCCGCCTGATGCGCTCCGTCCGGTCGATCACCGCCGTCGACTCGCACACCGAGGGGATGCCGACCCGCGTCGTCACCGGCGGCGTCCCGCCCCTCCCCGGCGCGACCATGGCCGAGCGCCGCGACCACGCCGTCCGGCACCTGGACGGGCTGCGCCGCTTCCTGGTGGACGAGCCGCGCGGCCACGCCGCGATGAGCGGCGCGCTCCTGCAGCCCCCGACCCGGCCGGACGCGGACTGGGGCGTCGTCTACATCGAGGTCAGCGGGTTCCTGCCGATGTGCGGGCACGGCACCATCGGCGTCGCGACCGTCCTGGTCGAGACCGGGATGGTCCCGGTCACCGAGCCGGAGACGGTCGTCCGGCTGGACACCCCGGCGGGGCTGGTGGAGGCGCGCGTCGCCGTCCGCGACGGCGTCGCGGAGCACGTCACGCTCCGCAACGTCGCCTCGTTCGCGCTCCGGCGGGACGCCGCGGTGGCGGTGCCCGGTCTCGGCGACGTCCGCTACGACCTCGCCTACGGCGGCAACTTCTACGCCATCACCGACCTGGCGCCGCTCGGGCTGCCGTTCGACCGGGCCCGCAAGGACGACATCCTCAAGGCCGGGCTGGCGGTGATGGCGGCGATCAACGACGCCGATCCGCCCGTCCATCCGGCCGACCCGCTGATCGCCGGGTGCAAGCACGTCCAGTTCCTCGCGCCCGGGTCCACGGCGCGGCACTCCCGCAACGCCATGGCGATCCATCCCGGCTGGTTCGACCGGTCGCCGTGCGGCACCGGGACGTCCGCCCGGATGGCGCAGCTCCACGCGCGCGGCGAACTGCCGCTGCACACCGACTTCGTCAACGAGTCGTTCATCGGCACCCGGTTCACCGGGCGGCTGGTCGGCACCGCCGACGTCGCCGGGGTCCCCGCCGTCGTGCCCGAGTTCACCGGACGCGCCTGGATCACCGGCACCGCCACCTACCTGCTCGACCCCGCCGACCCCTTCCCCGAAGGCTTCGTGCTCTGACGGGTCGCGGTCCGGCGGGTCAGCCGAGGGTGGCGGCGTCGATGACGAACCGGTAGCGGACGTCGGACGCCAGGACCCTCTCGTACGCCTCGTCGACCTGGTCGGCCGCGATCAGCTCGATCTCGGCGCCAAGCCCTTCCACCACCCGGTCGTCGGGGACCTGCTCCTGACCTACGAGTCCATGGAGCTGCCCGCCGACGACCTCACCGTGGTCGCCTACGGCGCCGAACCCGGCGGCGACTCCGCGGAGAAGCGGAGAAGCTGCGCCTCCTGGCCAGCTGGGTCGCCGAGCAGGCCGAGCACGAGCCCGCGCTCGGGGACTGACCGGCGCCCCGGTCAGTCGAGGCAGAACTCGTTGCCCTCGGGGTCGGCCATGATGATGTGGCCGGCGCCGAGGGGCGGGGCCGGCTCGTGGCGCCGGAGGCGGGCGGCGCCGTGCGAGACGAGACGGTCGGCCTCGGCTTCGAGGGCCGCCATCCGGTCGTCGCCCTGGAGTCCGGGGGCGGCGCGCACGTCGAGGTGGACGCGGTTCTTGACCTGCTTCGGTTCCGGGACGCGCTGGAAGAACAGCCGCGGGCCGGCGCCGTCGGGGTCGACCACCGCCGAGGCGTCGTTGCGGTTCTCCGGCGGGACGCCCATGGCCTCCAGGGCCTCGTCCCAGGTGGCGAAGCCGCCGGGCGGGTCCTGCAGCCGGTAGCCGAGGGCCTCCGCCCAGAACGCCGCGAGGGCGGCGGGGTCGGCGCAGTCGAAGGTGATCTGGACGTCGCGGGCCATGTCAGCGCGCCTCCTGGTTCTGGTTCCGGTTCTGGTTCTGGTGCTGGTGCAGGTACAGGTCGCGGAGCAGGCACACCTCGCCCAGGTGGTGGATCACCTCGCGGTTGATGTGCAGGACGAGGGTCGCCATCGGGTACTCGGTGTACGGGGCCTCCGCCTCCCCGCAGGGGCGGGCGAGGCCGGTCTCGCCGAGCGACTCGACCCCGTCCAGCCAGGCGGCGTACTCGGCGTCGAGCTGGGCCAGCGCCTCGGCGGCGGTCGCGGCGTACGGGAACGACCCGTAGTCGGTGGGCGTCCGGCCGAAGTGGCCGGCGTTGCGCACCGCGAGGACGCCGACGATCACGTGCGCGAGCCGCCAGGCGATCGTGGTGAACGGCGGCGGGTCGGGCGGCGGGAACGCGAAGTCGATCGGCGGGTCGCCGCCGGGGCGGACGGTCCAGCAGCCGGGCACCGGCTCCCAGAAGTACTCGTCGTCGGTGAGCCCCTCCAGGCGGGCGCGCAGCTGGTGGTCCCAGTGCCAGGTGAGCTGCTCCCGGAGCAGGGAGTTCATGGTCGGGTCGGTCATGGCTCCAGCCTGGCGGCAATAGCGGACAGGTTCGTTCCGCGATCTGTGGGACGATGCGCGGATGGCGGTGGAGGCGACGGCCGAGCGCGTGCTGCGGCTGCTGGGGCTGCTGCAGCGGCGGCCGTCCTGGACCGCCGCCGAGCTGGCGGACGAGCTCGGGGTGACCGACCGCTCGGTGCGCCGGGACGTGGAGCGGCTGCGCGCCCTCGGCTACCCGGTGCGCGCGGCGGCGGGCGTCGGCGGCGGCTACCGGCTCGGCGCGGGCACCCGGCTGCCGCCGCTGCTGCTGGACGACGAGGAGGCGATCGCCACGGCGGTGTCGCTGCGGCTGGCGTCCGGTGGCACGGTCGCCGGGTCGGGCGAGGCGGCGCTGCGCGCGCTCACCAAGCTCGACCAGGTGATGCCGCCCCGGCTGCGCGCGGAGGTGCGGGCGGTGCACGGCGCCACCGACACCCTGGCCGCGCCGGGCGTCGAGGTGGATCCGGAGCTGCTGGTGACGCTCGCGCGGGCATGCCGCGACGCCGTGCGGGTGCGGTTCCGCTACGCGGGGCGCGGCGACGCCGACCGGGAGCGGACGGTGGAGCCGGTGCGGATGGTCGCCACCGGCCGCCGCTGGTACCTGATGGCCTGGGACGTCGACCGCGGCGACTGGCGCACCTTCCGGCTGGACCGGATGCGCGCGGCGGCCGCGACGACCTGGCACTTCCGGGCGCGGGAGCATCCGGACCCGGCCGCCTTCGTGCAGCGGGCGGTGGCCGAGGCGCCGTACCGGCATCTGGCCCGGGTGCGGCTGCACGCCCCGCCCGGACGGGTGCGGGAGCTGGTCCCGCCGCAGGTGGGGCGGGTCGAGGACGACCGCGACGGCTGGTGCGTCCTCGTCGTCGGCGGCGACGACCTGGAGTGGCTCGCCGTGCGCGTGGTCGGGCTGGGCTTCGAGGCGGAGGTGCTGGAGCCGCCGGAGCTGCGCGAGGCCGCCGCCCGGCTCGCCCGCCGCCTCGGCGCGATGGCCGCCGGCTGAGCGGCCCGTCATCCGGGCGCGGCCCCTCCTTCGGGCGCCGCCCGCTCTTCCGGCGCGGCCTGCCATGCGTCCGCGGACGGCAGCAGCCGGGGCGCCACGGCGGCGCCGAGGGTCGCGGCGGCCGCCGACAGTGTCACGACCGTCCAGGCGCCGGGCCCGAGCGGGGTGCAGCCGAAGAACTGGCTGATGCCCGGCGTCTCGACGATGCCGAACAGCGCGGCGGCGGAGACGGCGCAGGTGGCCAGCAGCAGCGGGCTGTGCCAGCGGGCGATGAGGGTCTGGCCGAGCTGGGCGCCGACGAGCGCGGCGAGGCCCATCGTGGAGGCCCGGCGGCGGCCGCCGGGGACGAGCCCGGTGAGCCGCCCGGTGTGCCAGGACGCGAGGGCTGCGGCCGCGGTGGCGGTGCCGCGCACGGCCAGCACCCGGCCCATGTCCTGGCCGGTGAACCCGCGCACGGGCGCGGTGCCGAGCGGTACCTCGTCGGCGGGCCGCGGGTCGGCCGGGGTGATCGCCACGGCGAGCGACGGCAGCATGTCGGTCAGCATGTTCACCACCAGCAGCTGGCGGGTGCTGAGCGGGGCGTTCCCGCCGAGCGCCGTGCCGAGGACGGTGAAGGCGACCTCGCCCGCGTTGCCGCCGACGAGGATCGCGGCGGCGTCGCGGACGCTGTGCCACAGCGCGCGGCCCTCGCGCAGCGCGTCCAGGATGAGCGCGGTGTCGGGCGCGGTCAGGACGAGGTCCGCGGCGTTGCGGGCGGCGCCGGAGCTGCGCCCGGCCACCGCGATGCCGACGTCGGCGCGGCGGATGGCGGCGGCGTCGTTGGCGCCGTCCCCGGTCATCGCGACGACCCGGCCGACCCGGCGCAGGTCCTTGACGATGCGCACCTTGTGGGCGGGGGTGACGCGGGCGAACACGGCGGCCCGCTGGACGGCCCGGCGCCGCTCGCCGGCGGGCATGGCGTCGAGCTCGGCGCCGGTGACGACCTCGCCGGCGCCCGGGATGCCGAGCTCGGCGGCGACGGCCGCGGCGGTCGCCGGATGGTCGCCGGTGATCATGGTGACCCGGATGCCCGCCTCGTGCAGCCGGTGCACGGCCTCCTCGGCGGTGGGGCGCGGCGGGTCGGCGATGCCGATGAAGCCGAGCAGCGTCAGGTCGGCGACGTGGTCGGCGATCTCGCCGCGCGCCTCGGCGGGGCCGGCGACGGGCCGCTCGGCGATGGCGAGGACGCGCAGCCCCTCCCCCGCCAGCCGCCGCACCGTCGCGGCGGCGGCGCGGCGCCGGGACGCGGTGAGCCGGCCGCCCTCCCCGTCGAGCCGGCTGCACTTGGCCAGCAGCACCTCGGGCGCGCCCTTGACGGCGATGACCCACCGGTCGCCGTCGCGGCCGAGCGAGGCGGAGAACCCGCGGGTGGTCTCGAAGGGCAGCTCCTCCTCCAGCCGCCACCGGCGGTCGGGCGGCAGGCTGCGGGCGCGTTCGAGGACGGCCCGGTCGGTGGCGTGCGGGGCGGTCCGGCCGCCGGGCGGCGGGCAGGCGCGGGCGGCGACCCGCAGGACGCGCCGCGCGTCGTCGCCGGTCAGCGGGAGGGCGCGGGCGGGCCCGGCGGCGCGGACCAGCCGGAGCCTGCCCTCGGTGAGCGTGCCGGTCTTGTCGAAGCAGAGGGTGTCCACCCGGCCGAGCGCCTCCAGCGCGCGGGTGGAGCGGACGAGCACGCCGAGCCGGGACAGCCGACGCGCTGCGGCGAGCTGCGAGACGGTCGCGACCAGCGGCAGCCCCTCCGGGACGGCGGCGACGGCGACCGCGACGCCGGACCCGAGCGCGCTGCGCAGCGGCAGCCCGCGCAGCATCCCGAGCACGGTGACGGCCGCGCCGCCGAGCGCTGTCGCGGGCAGGGCCTGGTGGGTGAGCTCCGCCAGCCGCGTCTGCATGCTGGCGGAGGCGTCGGCGGCGCCGGCGAGCGCGGCGGCCCGTCCGGTCTCGGTGGCGTCGGAGGTGGCGACCACCACGGCGGCGGCCTCGCCCGCGACGACGATCGTGCCCTCGTAGACCATGCAGTGCCGGTCGGCGGGCTCGGCGCCGGGGCACGGCTCGGTGCCCTTGTCGACGGGGACGGACTCGCCGGTGAGCGTGGCCTCGTCCACCTCCAGCGACTCGGCCCACAGCAGCCGGGCGTCCGCCGGGACGACGTCCTCGGAGCGCAGCAGGATCACGTCGCCAGTGCGCAGGCTCGCGGCGGTGACGCGGTCGCCGCCGGCGGTCCCGAGCCGGGCGAAGCCGTCCGGGCCCCGCACGGTCTCCAGCGCGGCGGCGGGCACCCGGCGGGCGTGGATCTGCTGGCCCAGCATCAGCTCGCCGAGGGCGCGCTCGGCCCGCATCCGCTGCGCGCCGCCGATGAGGGCGTTGCCGGTCATGACGCCCGCGACCAGGGCCGCGTCCACGCTGGACCCGACGACGGCGGAGGCCGCCGCGCCGAGCGCGAGGATCGGGGTGAGCGGGTCGTCGAGTTCCTGCCGGACGGCCGCGGCGAGGCGCAGCCCCGCGCGCAGGGGCCCGGCC